>CP034538.1 GCA_004000515.1 Pseudomonas poae | reverse complement strand
CAAGGACCGCAAGGAGGGCGGCCAGAAAGCCGCATTCGCTTAAAAAAACGTCTGTGGGAAATGGGATCAAGGCGCAAAATAATGTTGCCGGACATGCCCATCCCCGGACGTCGATGAATGACGTTCTTCGTGAACGTGGTTCTTTTCCTCGGCCACGAGGTCTATCGCGCACAGCGATAGGCCTCTGGCCTTCTCGACTCTTTTCCGACCGTAAAGCGCCTGAAAACGCGCCCTCCTGTTGGCCAACGCTCAATTCGAGCATCCCCATCTGGCCAGACGGACTCATGACGCCCCTAAAATTCCCCATCTTGTTGCTTGCTGCCGCTATAAGCAGCATTTCTTGCGGGAGAGACCAAGCCCGCCGAGTCAAAACGCCCCAGGTTGCTGGTTCTTCGTTCTACCAGGACAAAGAACGCGGCTGGTTCTGGTACGAAGATCCGCCTCCTGAACAGGAACCCCAGAAAACTGAGCCCGCGCCGGTTCCAGCGGCCCCACCACCGCCGAAACGGAAGCCTGAGCCGCCCGCGCCCGAGTTGCCACCGACTGGCAGCGTGGCGTGGATTCGAAATGCTTCCGAAGCTGCGTGATGCAGCCATGGATAACCCCACGAAGGAGAATGAGTGCGTACTTGGCTCAGCGAATCATGCTCGACAAGGCCGAGCGATTCTCGCGTCACTCCGTCGAGGTAATCCGTAATGACCCCTTCCTCGACGAGGATATGCGTTATCCGCCTCCAACGCCGCCTCCGACGCTCTAGCGACGGCGGCCGGCAAGCAGAAAGAAACCCTGCTGAAGCTCATCGCTGGCAGCTCTGCGCTGATGTTCTTCTACAACGGTAACGACTGCATTCTTTGCGAACAGGCCCTGGCAGCGGTCTCTGCACTCGAGTTCAGGTACGGGTTTACTGTCATGCCCGTCTCTATGGATGGGGCACCCTTCCGGCAAATACCCAAACACGCAGTACGACACTGGGCTCGCAGAGCAGCGGCATCACCTCGCCGGCGCTGGCCCTGGTCATCCCTCCACGTGAAGATCGTCAGCTTCAGCACCGTTTCAATGGAGACGGCAACCACTCGGATTCTAATGGCGGCGAATGAAGCGGGGCTTATTTCCGATCAGGAATACAACGCCACATCCCGCCTTAACACCATGGGTTTGATCGACGCCACAAAATTGGCTGACGCCCCGCCCGATGCAACCAAAACCCTAACGAATTCGTGAATCGGATGCGCGATGAAGCTCGTCGTGCCTTTCAAAAGACAACGGAGGTGCCCAGTGAAAATCAAACCGATCGCCCTTGCTGTAGCGTTGATGGTGCCCTTCGGGGCTCACGCGAACATTCAACAGCAGGTCAATGAAATGTTCAGCGGCATGATCAACGTCACCAGTCCAGGGCATATAAAACAGCCACACGCGGCGTTATTACCGGCGGCTCCGTTGTCCTTCGGAATCGAATATCCACTGCCAATCTCATCAGCATTACCCTCCAAGCGCAAAGGGTGGATGGGGCATCAACCTTACAGTGGCTCGTTCTCCTTTATCAACGGCGAAGAGTTCGTGGCGCTTCATGAGGACTGGCGTCGAACGCTGCTGGCATTGTTTCAGGCTTTGCCTTTGAGCTTGCCCTCGATGCGATGGACGCTCAGACAGGTGGCGTTATCCGCAACCTGGCCAACAAGATCCAGGCGCTCAACCAAATGTTTTCCAACAGCTGCCAGCTGGCGAGTGGGTTGGTTACGAATGCCAAAAGGCATACGAAGAAAGCACCGACTTCAAATCTGCGATGACGGCCTTCGGATCGAACGTCTCATCTGACTTTTACCGCGAAATCCACCAAAGAGGACTCGCCGGCGAATCGGATTGCAGCCTCCGGCAAGGCCGTTCAATGCGAGAACACAGGGAACGTTCTATGGTGCGCCATGAAGAAGTCAGGCCTTCAGTCGCAAATCTTGTTCGGTAGCGATGAGAACGCGGAATTCATCATGTCCATGGTTGGCAGCTACAACGTGTCGCTCGCAAACGACGCCAGCGGGGAAAACTTCGCTGCGCATCCTATGCCGAAGCTCATCACCGGCGAAGGTCTGAAGATCCTGGTTGAGGGCTCAGCCAACCTTGATGTCAAGGTCTACCAGTGCGACCAGGATGACCCTGACTGCTCAGACCCGAACATCCGAACTCTCACCAGTTTCAAGGGCCTTGAGACTCGAATCCTGGAGGATCTTCAAAACAACGGAATCCTTGAGCGTTTTGCGAACGGCACTGCAACCGCTGCTGACGGAAACCGGATTGCATACCTCGCATCAAGCCGAGTAGGGTGAATTTGATGAAAATCACCCAGAAGGCAGGCGCTCAATCCGGTTATGACTATCTGAACCAGTTCGCCAAGAAAATTGCTGCTGATGCATCGATGAGCCTGATTTATCAGCTGCTTGGGCATACAGAGAAAGGCCTGACCAGCCTGAATATGGCGGATGCAGGAAAGGTGATCGAGGACCTGCGGGCTACCAAGGGTGAGCTCATGGATGAATACCGCTCGTACATCGAGGAAGCAATGCAAGGCAAAGATGCCGATGGCCAAGCCGAGAAAATGCTCCAGATGGCCCCTGTGTTTGATAACGGAACCCTGCCACAGGAACCATCAACGATAACGCAGGCGCGTAACGGAGATATCCATGGACTTCACTATCTACACGACAGGCAGCGCCGAGT
Organism: Pseudomonas poae; assembly: GCA_004000515.1. Classification (GTDB taxonomy): domain Bacteria; phylum Pseudomonadota; class Gammaproteobacteria; order Pseudomonadales; family Pseudomonadaceae; genus Aquipseudomonas; species Aquipseudomonas cremoris. The sequence goes on along the minus strand of CP034538.1, from coordinate 148,352 downwards.
TCCTTGAGATCATGCTCAATGCCTGCGCAATGATCACAGGCAGCGGTGACGCAGAAGACCTTGCCCGTATTGGCGCGCTGATAGGCCTATTTCTGCTGGCGTTCCAAGCTGTCTTCAATAACCAGGCCATTACCTTCGGAAAGGCGGGCCTTGTGCTCGTCCTTACATGATGTTCTACGGCCCTACAGCCACCACTGTTATCGAGGATACGGTGTCATCACAGGTGCGGGTGGTCGACAACGTGCCTCTTGGCCCCGCCTTTGTCGGCTCAGTCATCTCAACGGTGGCCTACGGCATTACAAAACCGCGGAGCAGGCATTTTCTACTCCAAGCATGACCGACTACGGGCTGTTCTCGAGTCTGAGCACATTGTCGAAAGTGCGCGACGCTCTTCGGAACCCGATGGCACTGGACGGCTTCCAAAACTACCGAAAGCGGACGGTGGGATCTGCCCCGATCGGTGAACGAGTACATGACATTCTGTTCACTGAACCCCGTGGCGCTGAGAACGGATAAGACCTTGACCGACCTGTACCGATCGCCTGGCTGGGCGGAGGTGCTGTCAAACCAGAACTCATCGATGTTCATCTACGTCTATGACGGTACCGCCGGCACCATGAAAAGCTGTGCAGAGGCGCGGTCGTTTCTCAACGCCCATTTGCAGAACGTCTATACAGACGTGCTAGAGGACATTCTCCAGAAAGGGTTCAGCGAAGAGGCCAAGACCAACCGCATGACCAGCGGTATCCAGGTTCAAGCCGCTACTGACCAAGCTATTCAGAGCCTCGCACTGAGTAGCAAGTCGGCTCAGGACTACGTTTTGACTTCGCTAATTGCGCCGATTTTCAACGATTCCCGTGTCGATGCCATGAACCATTGGCAAGAGCAAAGAGCCGCAATGGCTCTTCGCGAATCGCTCAACCAGCAAGAAATTCAATGGGCGGGGAAGGGCGACAGCTTCAAACACTACATGAGACCGATGATCGCCTTCTTCGAGGGCATGCTCTATGCGATGACGCCGTTCATGGCCTTTGCTTTGCTCCTGGGTGGGCCAGGCCTTTCTATCCTCGGCAAGTATCTCGTGTTGCCGCTGGCGGTGGGTTTGTGGATGCCGCTGTTGAGTATCGTGAATGCTTTTACCCTCTGGTATGCAGGCTCCCAGATGGAAGCCGTATTCAACGGCTACGACCCCACAGGTTCTGGTTTCGCAATGCTCCAACTCATGGACATAGACAAAGCCATCGGCAAGGCACTGGGTATTGGCGGTCTGCTTGCGGCGTCCGTGCCTCCATTGGCACTGTTCATCGTTTCCGGCTCTGCCATGGTTGCCAACAGCGTCATGAGCCAAATGACGGCAGGCGACAAATTCAAGTCCGAAGACGTGAATCCTCGGGCCCAGGATAGCGCACCTGTTCTCAGTCAAAATGCCTCGTTTACTTCCGACCAGGTAAGCTCCGGGTGAGCAGAACGGGATCGCCGCAGCTTGCTGAGACGATAACCGGCGACCAAGCTGCGAGTGCAGTCCTTCAGAGCGCCCAAACCGCCTCGCAAACGGCCACGAGCCAGTACCAGAGCAACCTCTCAGCGGCAGGCCAGCAACTAGCCTCGACGAGTACGGGGCGCGAAGCGATGACGCAAATGGGCGCATCAAAGCTCGCGATCTTCCTATAACCAAGCAGTTGAGAATCTTCAGTGGTTTCTCTGAGTCGTCGATAAACATGGCAACCGCAGCCTCAGCGCTTGGTGGGCAAGCCGGCCTGAAAGGCATCATCAACCTCAAAACCAGTGATGGCAAGTCGCTTTCCGAAATGAGCGGCACAGAGCGTCGAACTGCCGAAAATCTCTCTCGCAGTTAAGTTCTTCCGTGGAGAGCGCTAACACCCGTGACCTGACATTTGCCACCGGTGATGCCTTCCGTGACTCGTCGATGGCCCAAAGTAGTGTTAGCAACACTGATCAGATAAATCAAAGCCGCACTGAAGCTCTACAGGCACAGAATACGTACAGCCAAGCGGCTTCTCAGCAAGACACCATCAGGGCAAGTCAAGGCCTCAATCTTCGCGATGCAGCGATCAAGTCGCTATCGAGAGGCGGGGTATCTCGAGCAGAGTCTGGCTTAGAACTTCAGCGCATGGCTGGTGCAACTGATGAAGGGAAAAGCTCTTCGCTGAAGCATTTAATAGCCAAAGCATCAAAGATATGTCGTCGAATACGGACGAGCAGAGGGCGATGGCGGCAATCCGGGCGATTAACCAGCAAGGCAGGCTCGGCGAATTGGTCATGAGCCAATTCAATCCATTCGACTTCAACGTAGCTCAGGGTAATGCGGGAGAGTTTGCAAACATAGCAGACAAAGCCGGCGCAGCAACGGCCGGGAACTCAGGTTTGCAAGGCGAGTTCAATTCAAGATGGCAGGGTAACAGTGACGCATATGCAGGTGCTCAGGACATGAACATTTCTGCTAAGGAAGCGGCTGAAGACCAAGGTGCTGAGCTTGTCGGAAACCGTCATGCGGAGAACAGCCTAGCCCCACAACTCGCGCATGCTCGCAACAGTGAGGATGTTAGAGGGCGGCAGATTCAGAGGCCGCGCAGCAACTATCGACCTTCGGTAAGAACTACGATGATAAGGGCTTGATGATCAAGGCCGCATCGGCGGTTCAGAGCATCCAGTCGGGCGGCAAAACGCTTACGAACTTCCTGGCTGGCAACGAGAACACACAATTCAGCAATGACGTTTCTGAAGGGCAGCAACTGGGGCTGACAGATAGCCAAGCCGCACTTCGAGCAGCTAGCCGGGCAGGCATGCCAACGGACTCTGATATTTATCAGTGGTCCTCCTACCACACCTACTCGGAAGCCATGATCGCGTCTGGCGGGGATGAAGACTATGCGAAGGGCGTCCATGCTTCATTGACGTACCAGGCAGCAGGAAGTGATGGAACATCTGCTGACCGGCCGGTTGTGGAAACTGTCGCTGCGGGCAATCGTCACAATCCCTGCCCAAAACTTTAGACCTGCGGCAATTGAAAATGCTGAACAACCCAAACAGGCCAGCGGACCGAGGAGACCGTCAATCGAATGAGGTAAAAAAGGGGCTTTATAGCCCCTTTTAGTTGAAGCCGACAAAGACAAATCGGTAGATCGCCATGACAGCGAAAAGAGGGCGATTCCACCAATGATAGTCAGCTCCAAAGAAATCGCTCGAAGCCCAAGAATGGCATCACGACGCAAGCGAGCAAGCCCGCTTTTCCGAGGCATCCCATTCCACTCCTCGCTTAAACAGAAGGGGCAGATGCTTTTGAGAGGCTTCTCACCCCGACCTGCACACCATCGACATAAATCGATCGCTCCATAACCACACGTGGAACCATCATTTTTTTGCAGCATTGGCACTCAGCCTTGTCGTTTCGCATCTCGTTCACCCCTCGAAAGTTCTTACCCTAAGAATCTCACAGCGCGCTGTAAACCCAAGCGAATCTACGTAATGGCAGGAACTGGCTAGGGCAGGCCTCTCCCTGGATGGGTAGACACCTCACCTTCGCGACTGCGGGCGAGCCTGGCGCACAACGAAACCTTTTCTCTATCGACTGCCCAATTCATCCCTTGAAGAGTTCGGCCAGCCAACCCTTCACCGCGATGGCAATTCGCTCCCGCAACAGGAACATCAAAACAGACAGGCCAAGGCTCACGCCCAACGCCTCGGCACCCAAGCGGGCGAACACGACGATGTTGATCAGAAGCAACACCATGATGCCAAAAAACTCAGCATTCGCTTTTGCTCCAGTGAGAACCTGCTGCTCAGTCAGCATCCACTTGGGCGACAGGCAAAACGGACAAACCGAAGACTCCGGGTCCCGGCCACCAACGGGGACGCCGCTGATGTAGAAGGGGCGCTAGTGACCACCTTCGGGACCATCATTTTCTTGCAGCACTGGCACTCAACTTTGTCGTTTCGCATCTCGTTCACCAATGAACTCTTCCGCCACTAAACCGCATGTGCGGTTGTCGTCGGAATTTCGCGGGTCGTTGACTTGGCTTGACCGCTTGCGCGGACAGCGGCTTGAGTTCGCCGTCACGCCCGTCCCAGGCGTGTCTTGCAGTATCCAGGCGTCGAGCAGTACGACCCTGGCGCTGTTCTGATCCCTCGGCAGCACGCAGCCACAGGCACAGCGGTGCATGCGCTCACTGAGCAGTTTGGGCACGATGGCCCAGCAGGCTGAACAGCGCTGCGAGGGTTTTAATCGGCGCGTATCGGACAGATGCAAAACGGAACCAGCTTCGTGCGCTTTGTAGGTGAGCATCTGATGCGCCATGCTGAAGCCGGCCGAGAATTTCCCGGTTCAGTCCAGCCTTTTGCCGCACGCGACGGCCCGGTTTCTCAACCGTGCCCTTAGCGCTGCGGCTCATGTTCTGGGGTTGCAGTTCTTCCGTGGCGATCAGGGCGCAGCGCTGCACCAGGAAGTCGTTTGTTTATGCAGGAAGTCGCGCCGTCCATCTGCAATGCGCTGGTGCAGACGGATGATTTCCTGGCTTAGCAGCCGATAGCGGTGCGAACCCCGCTTCCTTCTGGCGCGTTGTCGTTGCAGGTTGGCCAACTGGGGCAGCGCCTCGCGCAGCCAGCGGGGTTTTCGATCTGGCTGCCATCATCAAAGTTGGCCCAGTGACTGACGCCCAGGTCGATACCAATTGCATCGTCGCCTGTTCGCTCACGCCGACAGGCGGACTCGGCACCCGTAGGGTGATCGAGGCATACCACTGATCTTGGCCGGTGGCGTGATTGCGGCGGCGGCTGAGGGTCAGGTCATTCGGCGTGAAATCGGCGAAACGGTGGCGGCCCCGCAGACGAATCATCATCGCGCCCTTGCCGCTGCCCAGCCGCAACGTGCCGCCGCGCTGGCCGAGCTGCTGGAGCTTCCAGCCGGCTGGATCGGGTAGGAGAAGCCCGAGTAGCGGGCGCTGGATTTGAAGCGGGGAAATCCCGGTGACTGGCCAGCTTTGACCCGGCGAAAGAACGCCTGAAAGGCTCGATCCAGTCGGCGCAGGGTCTCTTGCAGGGCATGACTACCCAGCTCGACCAGCTCCGGCCGAAACTGTTTTATGACGGGTAACGTGTTCTGTTGGTCGTAGTAGCTGATACTGATACCAGCTTTGCGGTACGCCTCGATGCGCTCCTGAAGCGCAGCGTTGTACAGTTCGGCGTGCAGGCGCACCCAGCCGTCCAGCCGTTCTTGCTGGCTGACATTGGGGTAAAGCCTAAAGGTCACTTTTCGCCTTTGCATGCTTCCGACCCTACAGCATCTCACCCATAACCCAAGTCGTCCGCTTGGCATGCCGCCTGGCTACGGCCTGGCAGAGGATGTTCAGTGGTTGCACCAGATGCATCGGCCGGGCTTGAGCGCGTAACGAGCATTGATCTCCTTGCACTTGCTGCACGGGGTGAGAGTGATGTCTCCGGTCTTCATTGCGTTGCTGAGCTGGTAGCCATTGGAAGGGAGATCATATCGCTGGCCTCGACGCCAACCGCTTTACACAGCTCCACATACTCACGATGAGCCGCAACCACCGCGCGAGCATTCGTCCGCCGAAGAGGATTGTCGGCGAGCAGCCTGTACACAGTGAGGTAGAGCAGGCTGTGAAGAGGGCTTTCAGCCAGTGTCTTATTCGGTGCCTGTATTCGCCCGCTTTGGGACTGGACAAGGGGTATCCCGTAGCAAAGAGCGCTTCATCCGTACTACCTCGTCTGCATTCAATCCTGTCCATTGCGCGACCAGCTTTGGCTGTAGCTTCTGCTGAAGCAACTCGGTCGCAACCACATCGAGGGGCATCGTAGACGGATAGTCTTTAACCCGGCCTATGCCACTCACGCCAGGCTTCAGGAAGTACCGAAGGTCGCCAAGCAATACGGTGGTCACGTCTCTCAGTTGATCATCTGGCGATGATAGGTTCATCCTCAGCTTCCTGAGGTTGCACCTGGTGCCAATCGAGAACCCGCCGCGGCTCACCAGCATCATGCGAGAGTCGAAAGATCCTGCCTCGAACACCCGATACCCAACATCGTCGAGGCCTACAGCCAGAATAGGGCTTGTTTCGTTGACGCGGGAGAAATGACAAAACTCCATGAACATGACCATCTTGTTGCCAATCTCCTGAATTCCTCATCGTCCAGGTAGCCCCTGCCGACTTTCAGGGTGTTGTAGTGAACACGGTAGAGAGAAACGGAAGGGCATCTACAGCGTTCAACTGACGCTGGTTCGCGCTCAAAGACGAAAGCCAAACCATATCGCTTTGAGTCAAGCGCTGCTCGGCGAGAATGACATTGAAATCCCGCAAGCCAGATGTCAGCCAGCGCAGACCCATTTGTATCATCGATGCGTTGATCTTAACTCGCATGTCCCTGCCCTTACTTTAAACGCTGTAGTGAACGCCAAATGCTGAGCACATTACTCGCATACTCGCGTGCGTCAAGTTCACGCTTTGGGTTTCGTGTATGGTACCCACCAATAGCAAGTTGCATATCGACAGGATATTGAGCAATCGACTCGCAAAGTATCTCAGCACCAACGCGGATGTTCACCTCGGGGTCAAGAAGAAACTCCGGGCGCGCTACTCTATTTCCGTTCCAACGATAGTTTATTTGCATAATCCCTATGTCGGTGAGGATGTCTTCGGCAATATATTTGCCGAGTACAGCCTTGGCATCCATGTAGGTATTAGGGTACAGAGCGCCACTAGGTTCATTGCGAAGCGCAAACGGGTGAGGTGCAATCATGCCTTTTCCGGCAGATGTTTTAGATTCCTTTAGAGCTAGTGAATATAGAAGCAGAGGGTCCGGCTTGCATACGGAGGCCATTGACGCTCGCTCCCACATCGTTCCTTTTAATGAAAACCATTAGCTTTAGCGCTCACTGAAGTACCTATGGCAATGCATGCAGATACTGCAATAAAAGAGCTGATACGGATATTAAACATTTGCCCCCCTTATCCAGCTGGCAACTGGACGAGAGACTGGCTCATTACTGATTTGTTCTTTTGTCATCAGCAACAATATTGTCTTGCTGAATATCTGCTTGCTTACTTTTAGCATCTTCGGTCGCACTAATCATGCTTAGATATAGCGCTGCCATTGCAACAAGTCTTTTGCCACGATAATCGGGGTCAATAGTTTCAAGATGCGCGTGCAATTCTTGTGTCGCTGGCGTGACTCGGCATTGTAGTCTCATCGTTTTATCCACATTCCTCCTCAGCGCGTCCTTGCGCACCCGTTTACATTAAGAGCGTGCGATATGCCAGAAACCTTCGGCATTGCTTTTACGCTGTTCACGGGCTTGACTACCAATGCATCGGGAAATTCTTTTCTGGCAAATGGCTCATACAATGAGGCTCCCCACCGCCGAGGATCACACAGTCGATAGCACGGCCCTTCAGGAATCGAAGTCCTTGTTTAATCTCAGTGAAAACTGATGGGATAACACGTTCGGCAGCACGCTCTAGATATTCTGCAAGTTCAACCTTGCGGCCATAAATCAGGATGTATGACTTACCCGACTGGAGCGCATGTTCAATTTTTTCTACGCCAGGAATACCGCCATGATCCTTCGCAATTTCTTCATTGCACGCTTCAAGTACAACAGACATAGCCTTGAGGCTGCTGCTGCTGGAATTGACTACCAGTTCGCGATGGTCAAATACGACCCAATCAACACTGAAAATCCCGGATCGATAATGATCGAAACTGACTCCTCAATAACTTCCGATGCATCTGAGTTGCAGTAGATCTCTGTCAGAGTCCCGATCGGCTGAGCAACAACCTCTACTCGCTTAACGGTAACCTCTCGCTTTGGCGTAATGCGATGTGTCCCAGTCATACGCTTTACTAGGGCTTCCACATAGGCCTTATCGCGAGCCTGCGAGACAGGAAGACCAGTTACTAAGCAGTCAATTACGTCTTTATCACCCGCTGCATGCAGCAGAGCACCCTTAAACAGGGCCTCATAGGCGTGCGAAGACGTGTAGTCCTCGTGCAGTTCTCGTCCATCCTGAACACGGCCGGGCGCGGCAAATGCCACCCAGGGCGCTCCATCAACCTCCACGATTACTTCACCAGCGCGTAACCCAGAATCCCCAGGCAGAACGCTCAAGGGAGCGGCCTGCGAGGGGCGAATAATCGACTCCGGATGCCCATCCCCACTGCCAAAACGCCAATCACGTTGCTGTAACCAATATCCAGACCTAAGGCGTTACCCATTCGAATGCCGCTCCCAGCAAAAAATGACAAAGAAGTGCGTCAGATGACGACGCGAATGACCCCGCAGCACATGAAACCCCACATCCAAAGAATCCCAAGCGCTATATCTGCATCACCCGGTCACAAGATGACGACGCACCGTAATAATCAGCCTTCCTGAAAGCTTTGGGCTTCGTTTTCAGGACGTTTTAGCGTCTGAAAACGATCCACGCCTTCTCTGTCGACCCGCAAAATGCTCCCATCCACAAAGGAGCAACATATGAACTCACCCTCTGAAGCCCCCCAAACACCCAGCAGTAGCGGAGCTTGATCGCGTCTATTCCAGCCTTGTCGGCCGAGCGGAGGAGCTGCGCGACTCTTTCTTCCAGACAGCCCTTTCACTGCACGCAGGTAAGCCAGGGCACATACCGATCGTGATCCGTATCCGGCAATCCAGCCCGAATGCCGTCACCATCGAATGGGCGAAAGTCATTTTGCCGAGGCTCAAGGAAGGCGAAGCCAAGAAACCGCGGGTCATCCGGACAATCAACAAGGGTCAGGGAAGCAAGTACCCGGTCTCGTCGTTCTCATTCGTCAAGGAGCCCTTGAAGAACATCGTTCGGGCCTACGAAATCCAGCTCGCCGAGATCCGGGAAACGTGCTCGGTCATTCAGCGAGTCCGCCGTCAGCTTGTCCCTGCGGTGAAGAAAGCTGGCGTGGTTGACGGCTCGATTTCTGCGTTCATCACTCATGATTACCCCCGCAACGTCCGATTAAGCGAGTCGCCTGGGAACTGTGCCGAAAAATGGTGGAGCCCAACAAAATCAAGGGCTCCGACCTACAACACCTCTTCACGACACCCCTTCACGACACCCTTCGACGATGATGACACCTCTTCACAGTACCGTTTGCTGCAAACTGACCCGGCTGAATAGCCGCGACGCCTTAGCGGGCGGGCGTTTCAGGCCCGCAACACCCCCTCACGACACCCCTTCACGACACCCCTTCGGCGATGACGACACCCCTTCACGGCAACCATCTGACGTGGATATCGCTACACGCCCCGTTGCGCGGGCCTTTCAGAGCGGCGCGCATGAAACTAGCCCCAATGCGATTTTTCTCTCTATGTGAGGTGAACCGTCAGACTCCCATAAGCAAGCGAGGTGGTGTGAGGGTGGTTTTCCTGAACCTGTGTCGCGAAGCGGGTGAAGGGGTGTAACGGAAGTGAGCAAGCACCTGCGGGCAGGGGAGAGGGCGGGCAGCGGATTCGGAGCGCACTAAATCCTTGGGATTGATTGCGATGGTGGGAGCATTGGCACAGCGCAAATTTGCGGGCTGGAGTAAGCAGCCAGGATTGAGAGGAGTAAATCTCATGCTCGGGAGCGAACAACTGGAACTACTGCTTGGATCAATCGGCGCATTGAGTGCCGGGTTAGCAACCGCCTGGCTGACCTACTACGGATCGAGGTATGTACTCAGCGATGCGAAAACCGACTGCGCGAAACTGCGGGCGGCGATGAAAGCCTTGGCTGGCAAATCTGCGAGCGTAAGGGGAGGGCCTAGCGAATGATCTTCGCGAACCTGCCATACCTCGGAGCATGGACATCAGCAATCCACGGGATGATTTTCACTGGCATGTGCATTACCGGCATCGCTTGCTGCGTAAGCTTGTCGATCAAGTCAGCATTGGTTGTCACCAGCGTGATATCGAACATAAAGAGCCGGCGAAACACGGCAATGAACAGGCGGTGACATTTGGAGTTTAGAAAAGAGATGGCGGCAGGTTATTCCCGCCGGTGCTACCAAACGGCGATTTCATAGGCGTTGCCCATGGGAGCCAACTCCGGCAGGTTCTTTTTTCAGTGCGGGATGACGGCCTGTACGGGAGGGTGTATTTCTCCTATGGCACGAAATATCCGGCGTATCCATCACTGACGCCAAAGGATTCCAGATTCGGAGCGGAAAATATGCCAGCGGCGGAATTGGATTTTACGCAGGGCATCTGCTCTGCTCGATTTGACTGGGGAAATCGTTACCCGGATAGATGGATACACTGTCGACTATTGCCTGATGAATCGCATCAGCTACGAGTCAAAACGGCAGGTGTAGGCCAGCTATTAGCAGTGAGTCTTCCTGTCTGCCCTGGGGTAAAGCCCTCGGAGGGACATTTGAAGAGTGGTTTATATGTGCAGAGGTTATTAGCAGTGAGGCGAGAATCCAGCAAGACGACTGGGCCTTAACCGTATTAGCAGTGAAGCGGCTCACTTCCATAAAATAGACATTGGTGGGTGTGGTAGATGCCCCCCTTGTGTCGCGAAGCGGATGAATGCGGGTCGTTACGGTGACCTACAAATTTACGGAGAAAATGTTTTATGTACGGAGTTAATGAGTTGATCGGGGCTGGCGGTAGTTTTTCTCTCGATGGATACAACCTACCTGGGGACGAGGAGTGGTCTGAGGAAATATTAGAGGTTCTGCATGCGGACATTCCTGGCAGTCATGATCTCCTAATTGCAATCGTGCTGACTCAAGAGTGTGCAAAGTTGCGTGAGCGAAGTTCTATGGCGATGGCTGTAGTGCTTAGTGAATACGAGTCAACGCTCGGGCAGGCTGATGCGTTGCGAGCAAGAACGTTTTTACCGCAGCTATCACAGAGCTGAAGATGGTTCTTGATGAACTTAAAGATCATCCGCAATCAGAGCAGGAAAAAGTATTGTCGCGTTTGGGTGATTATTTCGGGAGGGCGTCAAAAGCTGGACACCTCGTTTGAAGGGATGGAGCAAGTATATTTGCTGAGCAACCCGAATACAGGGCGATATTGGATGTCGCTGAAGCGTCATGCTTAATAACGTGTCGCGAAGCGGAGGATTGGCTGGTGAGTGAGTGCGCAATTGCAGACATGGATAAGCGCGCTCGCGCACTAGGCAGAATCAAGAAATGTTTTGCGCTCGCAAAATCCAGCAACCCGCATGAGGCCGAAGCAGCAATGCGGCAAGCCCGCAAACTTATGGACAAGTTCAAGCTGGAAGTAGGCGATGTGCGTGCTACCCAGGCGGAAGAATTCTCCCTGCGGATCGGTAAAGCCAAAAGCGTTCCGCCACAATGGATTCGCATGTTGTCGATGACTGTCTCTAAGGCGTTTGGCTGTGTGAGTTTCTACAGCTATGGGCCTGACGGGCAGTCGCTGATTTTTATTGGAGAAATCGGTAGCGCTGAAATGTCGGCCTATGCGTATGAGGTGCTTATCCGGCAACTGAAAGACTCCAAGAGAAAATACCTCTCAGGGGTCAGCATTCAGGGCACAGTGCAAAGGCGCAGAGCGGGAGTGCTGTATGCAGAAGCGTGGATCATCGGCGTACATAAACGAGTAGAGGAATTTGCCGGCGTTACGGAAGAAGGGGAGCGGGCAATCCACGCTTATACCCAAAGACATTATCCTGGTGTTCCGATCACAAAGATGAAACGCCGAAAACTGGATATGGATGCGTACCGAGCGTACATTCAGGGCAAAATGGATGGTGAAAGCGTCTCTCTGCACAAACCTATGGGCCGTGACGAACACATGCTGTTGGAATGAGGTCGCGCCCAGGAATAAGTCCCGCTTGAGCGGGATTTTTTCGTCCGAGGTTTGTCCCCTGAAAGTGGGGGGTAAGCCTGTGGATAAAGTCCTGGCGTGGCGGTCTGGGAACGCTCCCCGGCGATGCTCAAATTTCAACCAGCAGGGCGAAATTCGACATCACACTTGACGTTCGCAATCGAGACAGAGATATTCCCCTCGGCACACGGGTAGGTGCCTGCCGTCCACATTGGCAAAGCGAAAGCACTACCGACAAACCAACGGAACCCTTATGGGTGCTCCGAAGTGGACACAGAGCATCAGCCTTTGGAGGCTGCCGTATGCAAAACCCAATCACACTCCGCGATATCGAAAACCTCAAAAGCTCGCCAAACAGGCAAAGGCCCTTCACCCAGGACTGAGCCATGCGCAGCGCCTCAACCTGATGGCGCAGCATCATCTTCAAGCACGCAGCTATCACGAAGTTCGTAGAGTGGGTCGCTCGCTCGTTAGAGCAGCACTACGAGCGGAAGGACGGTGGCGTGGTCTACTGCAAGCTCTGCCGCTTTTCTTTCGTCCCCGATGTAGCCGAGGACTCGACTACTCACGAGAAGCGTCACCTCAATTTTGAGGACGCTCTTTTCTCCCTCGGAGCGTTACCAGCTGCACATGCCACCCGAGAGCAAAGGAAACGCGAGGCGCATAACCTGATCCATTCCGCACCGTCCGCCGGCGAGGAACTGGCTGGAGTCGAGCAGCTGGTCAACGCCTGGTATGACCGTTCGCTGGAATCCGCGATCGGCAATGGCGACTGGAAGAAACACCCGAGCCTTGCCGAGTATGCCGCGATGATCGTTCCAACCGTTGAGGCCTGGTTGCGGCAGAGCAGGGTGTTGTACCTGTCCAAATACGGCTGCAATCGAGGCGTGATCCCAGAGGGTCAGACAACGTGGGTTCAGCCTGAAGGCTGATAGGGTTGGTCTTTTGGGGAAGCTGCGACAATCGGCACGTTGATTGATCCCATCTTCCCAGGACTTCCCACATGAGCCGAGATACCTACGAAGCCAACATCGCCTTCATCGACCAGACGGTAAAGCGCCTGGAACGCAATGAAGTGAGCATCGACGAGTTGGAGACCCTTGCTCGCGAATTTGCGGATGCCCGTAAGTTCTGCGCCGACCGGCTTACCCGCATCGAGGGCGTTGTTCAAGCGACCTTGGGCGCTGAAGAGGGACAGGCCGGTGAGCGCACCTGATCCGATTGAGCAGCACCTCACTCTCAGCGCATACCTTACCCAGATCCAGAAGGCCATCCGTGCTGCGGTGCCAGACAGCTGCTGGGTTGTTGCAGAACTCAGTGACTTCAAGCGCCGCCCGAACGGCCACTGCTACATGGACATCTTGGAGTCGCGTGATGGAGCCGAGGTCGCGAAGGCACGGTGCACCATGTTTGCGAACGTCGCCGGCAAGGTACTTGGTGAGTGGCAGCAGGCAACCGGAGGCCTGCCCCAAGCAGGAATGAACGTCCTGCTGAAAGTGAGGGCAGATTTTTCCCCTCAGTTTGGCTTCTCCCTGATGGTCACCGGCATCGACCCGAGCTACACGCTGGGTGACATGCAGGCCAAGATGCAGAAGATCATTGCCTCCCTGAAGGAGCGGCAGTGGTTCGACCTACAGCGGGGACTTCCCTCTCCAGGGGGGTTCTGGCGCGTTGCGGTTGTGGCTCCGCACGAGGCTGCTGGGCTGGCCGATTTTCGGCGTGATGCAGAGCAGTTGGCTGCGGCCGAGGTGTGCGGCTTCGAGTATTTCTCAGCGACGTTCCAGGGGCGTGATGCATCAGACAGCATCCGCTCTGCGTTGCGGACGGTTCATGAGCAACATCAACAGCAGCCATTCGACGCCGTATGCATCATCCGCGGGGGTGGGGCGAAAAGCGATCTGGCCTGGCTCAACGACGCGAACCTTGCGGCTTGGGTGTGCCGGTTGCCTGTGCCGGTATTCACCGGCATTGGGCACGAGATCGACGAATGCGTGCTTGACCTCGTGGCACACCGCCGGTTCGACACACCATCGAAGGTCATCGGGTTCATCAAAACAGCGCTCATGTCTGAGGCCTCAACTGCTCGGGCTCAGGTCGAGCGGGCCAACGGCATGATCTTGCGCCTGGTGTCTGGGCAAGCCCCGCATCTGGATCGCGCTTGGAGCACCTTCAGCCGGCGGGTGACGGAAACGCTCCATGGGGAGCATCGGCAACTGTTGCAACAGCAAAGCAGCCTCGACAAAGGCCGGGACCGCCTCCTCAGCCAACAGCGCATGGCCCTCCAGCTCGCGCAGGATCGATTTTCAAGGCTCGGGGCTGGTCTGTGTGTAGCTGAGCGCCAAAGGGGGCTGTTTGCCGCCTCGAGGGTGGCCTCTCTGAGTAGGGCGCTGATCGCCAAGGAAATTTCGCGCCTGGAGCTTGCATGCACGGTCTACGACAAGACAAATCCGCTTGCACTGCTCGGGAGAGGCTTTGCCTTAGTCCGTGGCCCTGGTGGGGAGATAATCAGCAGTGCCCAGCAGGCTCGCGATGCAGGCAAGCTGGATCTGGCCTTCGCCGATGGCCATGTCATTGCGGAAGTGGCAAAAGCGCAATGAAGCAGCAGAAATATTCCATCTAAATTGCCGAAGAAGGCTGCGAGTGGCGAACCGCAGAGCACTAACCCGAAAGGTTGAGGAAAACAGACTTGAAAAACCCCACGGCGGTCCAAACGAACAAGCTGGTGCGAAGCAAGCTCAGTCCAAAAACTCCCAGTCAGGCCCAAGTCGATGCTATGGCTGAGAGCATTCTCAGTTACGGAATCATGGAGCCCCTTTTGGTTACCCGTCTTGGTGACCGCTATGAGATCACCCCTGGCGGTGGCCAGGTTCGCTGGCTGGCAGCTAAGAAACTGGCTATGGATATAGTCCCTATCCGTGTCGTGGAGCTCGATGATCATTCCAAGGCCGCAGTAGCCCTTATTTGCAACACTGTCCGAGAGAATATTGCACCAGAAGAGGTCATCAACAGCCTCGAAAGGCTGGTTTCCGAGTTCGGGGTAAATGCGGCCGATATTGTGACTGAGCGACTACCTGAGCTTCAGGAGATATCTGCTGAGCACCCGGAGTTTCAAGACCGGATCAAATCCTTACTTGATAGCTGTGAAATCGAAAACTGATCAAGGAAAGCGGATATGGCCAGCCGACGCCAGCCCTTCACCCCATGCAAGCTGTACATCGATGGCGCTGACGACCTAAGCGCTGGCGACTACATCCTCACTTCCGGTGGGTCGGCCTACCTGGTGCAGGCTACTCGGCCCAGCCCGAGCAAACCTGAGCGTCTGTATCTGAACTGCCTGCGCTGGCCGTCCGATCAGATCCCCGAGGACGCCAGGTGCTACCAGCTCAACTGGTACCGGCGTTGAGATAGTGTGACCTCCGGCTGGCCTGGCATACACTGGATAGCTGGGCCCGCCTCCGGCGATAGTGCTGGTGGCGGTCGACGATGTTCATTTCACCGAGATAAAAGCGTGAGCGACCCGGTTCTTTACATCCCACTGCTGGCTTCACAGGCCGACATCCTGGTTGATCCGAGTAGTTCTGCTCGTGTCCTACTGGGGCAGTGGGACGTGCCCTAAGTGGCTTCGGTGGCTGTCATCCAGAATTTGCCGGCCCTGGACGGTAAGCCGAAAAGCGAAACGCTCGTTGAGAAGGCCCTGGCCGAGTTGATTTCGGTCGGAATAGAACTGAGCCACACGCATCCACCAGGTACGTTTTCTAACCTGATTGCCGGCCGATTTAAGCGTGAGCTGTTTGAGAGAGGGCTGGCGCTCATGCCTCGGCTGCGGCTTCGCTTTCTCGATGAAGAGGCGCTGGATGCCAAGCAGTTCCTGAACGGTGGGCACTGGGATTTCAATTTCTGCGCTGCGCACACCCAGAAGCTCAACCCGCTCAAGCATTCGTTCGAGACCCCATCGGGAAAAATAATTTCTCTGTCAAACCAGCAGAGCCGGACGTTTCGCGTTATCCACGCCGAACCCGATGAGAGCATCCATATCCAGGGCCTGGCTGGTACCGGCAAAACCCACATGATCGAACGCTTGGTGGACTCGCTTTCATCATGTCAACCGCTCGTGCTGGCATTCACCGCGGTGCAGCTCCAGGCCCTGATGCAGCGAATCGGAGCCGCGAACGTGAGAGGAATGACGTTCGGAGATCTCGCCAACTATGTGCTTGAGCGAAGTGTCGGTTATTACAGGCCGGGCAAGCGGGCATCTGCTCGGCACCAGGTTACCCCGGAAGACATCGCTTCCCGGTTAGGCTTCGGGTCGATAAGTAGGCTCAGCCCAGCCCAAGTAGCCACGGCCTGCGCGAGAATGGTTGCCTCTTTTGCAACAGCACTGACCTTGCCTTATCAGAGCAGCACATCCCGAAAGGGCTTACCCTCGATGCCGTAGATCGCTTGGTGTTGGTAGGGTATGCGCAAAGGCTGTGGGATCAGACCATAGAACCAACCGATCAGCGCCTTCAGCTCCCGCTTCGCGGCTATCACCGAATCAAGCACATGACCCTTCTTCATGAGGCGGTCATAGGTCTGGAGTTCACCCACATCATTGTCGATGAAGCTCACGACCTGAGCTGGCCACTCTCGGTATTTCTCGACCGCTGTACCCAGCCCGTGATTACCCTGGGTGACGCATGCCAGCGCCTGGATGGGAGCTACTACCAACGGGCTAGCACACTCCGCAAGCACGAGATCACCCACTCCATTCGCGCCGGCCGGCAGATCGAGGGAGTCATAAACCCCCTCATCGACAAACACCCGATACTGAAATTGGCTTCGCTCGAGGGCAACAACGGCATCGAGACAAAGGTTGTCTACTACGACAAGCCAGAGGTTCCCACCGGGGCCGTGACGATACTGGTTGATTCCGAGTGGGGATTATTCGAGTGGTTTCAGCGCCTGGGGAGCGCTGGCGCGACCTTCAGCTTGCTACCTGGAGCAATCAACACTTTCCGCCGGTTCATTCTCGATTGCATTGGCCTGTTCCATGATCAGGTACGGCCAACCCACAGCGCGCTCTTCAGGTACACCAACTGGGATGATCTCCGGGCGGACATGGGCAGCAAAAATAGTAGCTTTCAGCGCATCGACCGGATGCTCAGTAAGGGCTATAGCTCATCAGAGTTCGAGGCATCGTTACTCAACCTCGATGCGTCAGGGACAGCCCCGCTACAGCTCGGCCGGGTCATGGACGCACGCAATTCAGAGATCGACGCTGTGATGCTCGCGCCAGACTTGCTCAGTCAAGTAGGGCCTGGTGACCGCATTGCGGCGAGCAGGGCTTTGCAGCCCTTTACACGGGTGGATCGAGAGCTCGTCACAAGCTCATCGTTCCTGGTTATCTCCGGGACTGGGCGTCTGATATGTCCACGGCAGCGAAAGCTCAGATAACCCCATCTTCATGATGGTGGGCTCCATGAAAACAGTGCTGTCTCGAAGGCAGCGGCCAACAGCAATTGAATGGCGTGGCTGCAACGTCCTCCTTCGCTAGAGAGAAAAGATCACCCTGGTCATCGGCATAGCACAGCGCGGCATGGAGCGCAGGCAGCGTGTCGGCGAAGCGTGTCACGCTGGTACCGTCGAAGGAATTAGCACTGGCGGCAGCGCACATTCCGATCCGTCGAGCGCTGTTGACCCGGCCAACGTGGTAGTAGCAGTTGCGGCGACGAGAAAGGACACCCCAGGCAGCCATGGTTTGCAGCTTCCAAGGGGTGCTCCCTCCGAGAAATATCCCTACGGATGGGCTCAAGAACTCACGCACATCGTCTGGCTCCATTCCATCCTGCACAGCAATGAGCAACCTTTGAGGGAATCCCTTTAGCCGATCCAGCCAGCGCAGGCTGAAATCCAGCGACTCCATTCCACCTGCCACGATGTCAGGTAGGACAACCCAGTCAGCGTCTTCGCCAAGAAGATCCACGGCACGGCCGAAAGCACGCTCATCGAACGGCGTGCCCTGCTGGAAAGCGCTCCACGCTCCGTTGTCCAAGGCGTAATGCTCGAACCCCTCAGTGCGCAGAACCCCGGCCGCAGAAACGAGTAAACGCCAACCCGCCCCGCGCATTGCTGCGAGGTTGCGGCGTGTGCCCGTTCGGCTTGCATACGAGACCATCGGCGGAGGGATGTAGCCAAGCCGCTCCTCAATATCCAGCTCCATGTCGGCTGACCCGTCCATGCAGTAGTAATCGGCATAGGCTGCTAGCGCTTGGGCATTGCCTTGACGATGGCCATCGCGGTAAGCCTGAAGCCAAGCGGGGAGGCGGTTGATTTCCATGCTGGTGGTTCCTGGTAGGAGGTGGCCACCGTCTCATTTCCTACCGAAATCCCAACGGCCGCCGGCGCAATGCCTGATAGGGCCAGATACAAGCACTCCAGATAGAAATTATCCCCCTGAGTAGGGAGAACGTTTTCTGACCGCTTTACGACCTGATTACGGCCTTGCTGGCGCTGACGGCGTGGAATAATCGGCCGACATCAGCGATCCAACGGTTTCCCTTATGAAAGATATTGACCTGATCAAACTACTGCCGGAACTCCAACCAGCGGTACTGCACCTCGACGACCATCCTGGTGGGGAGCCTATGAGCAGAGCAGTGATGGTTACTTACCGCCTCTCAACACCACCGCAAAGGGCGCGGATTTTCGACGAATCAGATCGCCCACAAGGTGATCTTCTATCGCCTACAAATTTCCCGGCCGAAGGGTGCCACGAGATCTGGGTTGGCAACAATTTGGCTGGGCTGTGTTCCCTTGAGTTGACAGCACTCCAGAGCAAAGGCGAGACCAGCTTTCATCTGATGCTCAAGGCCATTTATCTTGCGCCGGTTCACCGTAAGACTGGTCTGTGTCGCCGACTCTGTGAGGTGGCGTTTGAGCATGTCATGCAGCAGGTACTGCTGCTGATCATGACAACGCCGGATCGTACGACACGCCTGTTCGAGCTAGAAGCAGACGCACACCTGTACAGCTTGGGAGGTCAGGCAGCGATCAAGATCATCGCCGAGTTATTGGAAAGTAAGGTGCAACTGATTACTGCAAGCCGCGGTTATGCAGTTGAAGCGCACACGACGACGTGCAATTTTTAGCGAGGACGCATAATGAATGATCTGTCGAAAGCCCTACTGGGGATGGCGATACTGCCCCTCCCGTTACTGGGCTCGCTTGCTGCGTTACCTGACGTAGAAGCACCCAGCCAAGGAACCTGGGTAGTAGCCGGCATCGTCGCTGCTGCTGGCGCTCTCGGGGCTTGGTTTCTTGAGTGGACGGAGCGGAAAGTGGTGGCGAATCGCGTCGTCATCGACCTGAAGCCGAATCAAGTGATCGTCGACGGAGTGCCGATCGACTGCCCGTTTTCCTCCATGACTCATTTCTTCAGGAGCCGCGATGCGCTTGTCGAGGCTGTTGGTATCGCCGTCAACGAGGCCATGCTCAAACAGGAGAAATTCCTTGTCGCACGAAAATCGGCACTCATCAGGATCTGGCCAGGGAGCTTTCAGGTGACCGACTTCGAGCTGGAGGCGCTTTCCGAGGCCATGACAGCCGAGTTCATTTCGCCGGTGTTTGAGCTGATGGGGCAACCGATGGCTCCGCAGGAAAAACCGCAACCTCCCCAGTGCTCCGGCAGTGAATCGCTGAGCACACAACGCCTTCCGGACAGAGGAATCGAACAGTGGCCATCAACGAAGAAATTCAAGCGGTACTCAGCAACCCTGAAACCAGCTACTGGCTGAAGAGCAGTTTGGAGAATGCGCTCCACCGCGATTGTGTGGATGCGGCCAATGATGCCGATCTGCTGCACGACCTGCTGACTCGGCGGTGCGATGAAGCTTTGAATGCAGATCCAGCGTTGCCCCAACTGGAACAGACCATGATTCAGTCAGCCACTAACCGCTTTGAGGCAGTGATGTCCTACTTTGAAAAGATCAAGGACGGAACTGCTGATCAAGATGACGGGGAGCAGTTCAACAGTGATTACGCGGCCCTGAGCGCGGTTCTCGAGCTTGGCAGCCTCCGTGACGGCGGAATGAGTCTGGCCGGGCGCGCCATCCTAAGGAAGCTGGAGGAAGATTCCAGCGCTGCGTATCGCGCATGTGTTAGCGCTGTCCAAATAACTTTCGAGCGTATTCAATCCTGATGGCGCACTGCTGGCGCTGTAGAACGAAGCAGCCAGCCATTAGGGCAAGCGCATCCGTTCGTGATACATGACCTGTTTCAAGAGGTGCAGGGCCACCAGATCACCGCCCACCTGGTCGCGCCAAGACTGGTGGACGGTCTTATAGAGCTTGTCGACCTCTGCCAGCACACGCCGATATCGAGCTACTTCGAGCGCCAGGCGGCGTATGTCAGGATCGTCATGTGCTGACCAAATGCGACGCAACTCGTCGAGCGTCACCGGCTCAAATGGCGGCAGTTCCGAAGATGGCATAGCACGCCTCACTGTATGTAAAAACAGTATAGTCGCACAGGATTATGGTCGTTGCTTACACGGCCCGAATCAGAACAGATCGATCTGACCCAGTGAGCTACCACCCAGGCGGGCAATCAGCGCAGCGCGGTCATGCAGGATGGGCTGAAGATCGCTTCTGAAAATCTGGTTGGACATCCGCATCATCCGATCCCAGTCGCCATGGTCGCCCTTGTAGATCGCGATGGTTCCCAACCCCATCAGGTAATGCAGCCCCGCAGTCGGAGACTGGTCGAAGGTCACGCGGGACAGGGCGTTATCCAGCTCGAAGTTCACGAACAGCTCTGCACCTTCGCGATCGATCTCGAATCCGCTGCTGGTCACCACGTCCATGACCACCATGCCACTGCGTGTTGTGGTCAGGAACTCAGCATCGGCAGCAGCATGGGAAATACTGCGCAGGCCGTTGAACATTCCCTGGTACTGATCATCACAGAACGGCACCTCGACCTCGGGGTAGCGCAGGTCTGCCTCGGTGTACTTTGGCAGCGCCGCGATGTCTGGGATCTCATAGCGAACACCTTGCTCGTAGACCTCCAGGAACACCCTCATTGCGGTAAACGGCTTCTGGTATCCATACCGGCCCCAAAGCGCCTCGACCGCCAGCAGTTGCTGGATATCCAGGAGCGTGAAGCGCGGTTTGATACCGGCTTGCTGGGCGGCGTCAAACTCGTCGAGCTGGATCGTGAGCATGATTCCCAACAGCTCTTTGGTGAATGCCGGCGAGTAGGAATTCGGAGCGATTTTTATCGTCCCCGTTTCCTTATCAATCGTGCGCGCCAGCCAGCATCGAGCGCTCGGATCGAAGTGGCGGGCCTTGATGTAGTTCCGCAAGTCGTTCAGGGGCTTGAGCCAGTCGTACTCGCCGCCTTCCTTGGCAATCATGCTCTCGGCCGACGAGTCTCGAGAGACGCGCGTACATGACCAGCAGCCTGTCCGATGGCCACACGCGGGGCGTTCGGATTGTTTCCCTGCCAGGTAGACGTTCACCATGCAGTCCCCGCCATTCATGTCGCGGTAGATCTCAACCAGCTGATTAAAGCGGTCGTAGCACTCAATCCGACCGGCTATCACCTGGCCGATGTAGCTGAACACGTCCATGGTGGTCATTTCAGCGATTGGGCTGAGTACCCAGTCGTGCCCGCCAGCGCCGGCGGCGAGGTTCACAGCTTCAAAGGCGCTCTCGCCGCGCTCAGACATTTTCCGCTCGCGCTGCACAGACTCATCGAACCGGGTACCGATCAGCGAAACGATATCGTCATCAGCACACTTGCGGCCGAGGCGAGCCGCGACATCCCTGAGGATTGCCTTCTTCACTCGCTTCAGTGGATCTGCTTTGGTCATTTGCTGGCATTTGGCGTTGGAGCCAACGCTGGCGATGATGCGCCCACCGACCAAGCTAACCAGGTAGTCATTGCTCAGGCCCGGCTTCGCTACCCACACCTTCAACTCGATGCCGGCAGCCTTCGCGTAGGCCTGCATTTGCTGCATCTGGCTCTGGTTGTAGCAGTGGATCACCGGGTTTTCCATGCGGGTGTCGGAGTGCATGACGTTCAAGGTCGGCACCGCGAAACCTTCGGTGGCCAACTCGCGAATTGCAGTGAACGCGATGTTCAGCGTAACGCTTGAGTCCTTGCCGCCACTCCACGCCACAACAGGCTGCTTGCCGGCCCGCACGACGCGCTTCACAGCGTCGACCGCCCCGGCAATCTTCTCGGCCAGGGTCTTCTCAGGCCCACGAACAACATTGGCAGGCATCTCCTGGACGCCAGCGGAAGAGAACAGATCGACATCGAACAGCTGCATGACAAGCTCCGTGCTTGAATCCGGCTCCTCACTGGAGCTGATGGATTCAAGGTACGGCAGGCATCGGAAATCCCAAGGAACTGAGGTCGGCTTCGGTTCAGGAGAAATCCGCGGAGGAGTTTTTTAAACCGATCCGCAGCCTTCGGTTACGAATGCTCCAGCTGGCAACTGCCAGGCTTTGCCCTCTGGCGTGAATATCGGCAGTACGTACTCGCGCTGGCGCGCCTGGGCAAGTGCGTCCAGATCGGTGATATCGAACGCTTCCGCTGTGGCCGACAGATCCACCACGTTGATTTTCTGCCGGCTGATAGTGCACCCAAACTCGTCCTCGTAACCGGCTATCGGGGTAACCCGCTCAGGGAAGTATTTTTTGATGGTGGCCCATACCTTCGGGGAGTTGTAGATGCACGTCATGCAGCTGAAGCGACCCCAGCCCAAGCGATAGGGGACAGGTGCCTCCACTCGGTGACGAGAAAGCAGCTCCCACACCTGTTCTTCGCTGTAGTGCAGCACCGGTCGCCAAGCATCTACGTGCCGGCCGAGGCGACCCTTGCGCCGGTCGACGGCGTGAGGTTCCAGCTGATTGTATTTGCTGCGGTTGCTCGACTCAGCACGGCGCTCACCTGTGACGAACAAGGTCTTGGTACCGAGAAAGCGTTCCTGATTGGTGATGGCCCTACGGCCTACATCGATCTTGGCTGCGGAGCTACACCAGCGTGTTGTCAGGCTGGCGCTTTGCTGAGGAAACCGGCGGCGGGTCGCCGGTGATGTCCGACTGGTATCCCGATCCAAGCAGATAATTCCGCCTGGAGTTTCGACCATGTGAGGTTTTGAGTAGGCGTCCTTCTTGAGCATTTCGCCCTCAATGCCGCCCTGCAACCAGGAGAAGTAGACCGGCAAATTGAATGCAGCTGCGAACTTCTCGATGAAACTGTCATTGAAAGCCCAGTCCATGAGGGTGCTCCCCTCTGCACCATCCACCCGATGGTGCCAGAGCTCAACACGACGCAGATCCACACCCTGTTCGATCAGTGCCAGCAGGCAAGCGATGCTGTCCTTGCCAGACACACAGACTACAACGTGGTCATAGCTGTCCAGATCCACTGTCGGCGCATCGAAATAGGTTCCCTCTGCCAGCACAGCAGGCTCAGGCTCGAACCCAAGCAGGGTGAGCTGCTGGCCCAGTGCCGGGATAACTACCTGGTCGTCGAACTGGTGTGCGCGGGAGATTGACGGGTGCATTGGCTGTCCTCTGAGCACCTACCTGGTGCCTACAGACTCAGCCTACGGCGGCAACGGGAAATCCCAACTGATGGGCGGTGGAGGCGGCTCCTCCCTGCGACAGGAGGAAGCCGAGGAGAAATCATCTACAGGAAACAGAGCACGATCGGCTGCTACTTGGCTGCGCTTCTCCTGGATGGGATGGCTCTTGCGTGGCCGGGCTCACCAATCCGACCGATTCAGACGGTACGTGCCTGGAAGGCAGTTCTCGGCATGGCTCAACTTCGCTTCGGCTTCGGCCTGATCGTCCGCGCGGTCGATGGCGATCCAGTCGCCGTTCAGCTGGCGCTCCTCCACGAACCACACAGGGTCATCTTGTTGCTGCATCAACTCGCTGGGTGCGTTTGCCATCGTGGTCTCCATTCAGTTTTATTCGTCGATCCAGCCCTTCGCTTTCATGCGTTCAGTTTGCCGGTTCAGCCAATCCAACTGGTCGAAATAATCTCGCTCCGAGCCGTCCGGGTACTCTTTCGGGTTGATCGCACGGTGCTCGGCTAGCTCGGCCAAGTGCTTTCGCCCGCGATCACGACGATCCGCCCAGATGGCCGCGCCGACCTCGAGCAAGTGTGGATCATTCTCGCGGTGCTGGTGGTAGTAGGTGGCCATCTCGACAAAAATTGCGAAGTGCTGTTGGTCGAAGTTGGCCAGGGCGTCACCCGGAACTGCCCTAGCTGGCCGTTGTAGCAGCTCAGGGCAAAATCTTGGAGCGCGCCAGCGGCGCTGTAGGATTGGTGGAGCAAGATCTCTCGGTGCTTCAGAAACGGAGATTCAGTTGCCATGATGTGTCCTTCTTCATTGTGAGGCCCGAAAGTGGCCCTCTCCTATGACCCCAGCCCCGCTAAGCGGGGCGTGGGCATTAACGGGGTTCGCCCTGCAAAACTCCACTGAAGAATGGGAGTTAGCAATAGGGCTTCTGACCACGAGCGACACGCTCTTTGACAGATTCAGTGGCGGTACGGG
The DNA here is from genome assembly GCA_004000515.1 of Pseudomonas poae. Classification (GTDB taxonomy): domain Bacteria; phylum Pseudomonadota; class Gammaproteobacteria; order Pseudomonadales; family Pseudomonadaceae; genus Aquipseudomonas; species Aquipseudomonas cremoris. The sequence goes on along the minus strand of CP034538.1, from coordinate 123,978 downwards.
TTACTTTTCGACATTGGTACCAGCTATACAGCCAACGTGCCGCAGTCAAAACCACAACTAAGCCACCGAGAGCTATTACCAGTTTTAGGATGCCCAGGAACGGTTCCATCGGTTCGCCTTGACCTGCCGCCTTGACAGAAAATGACACTGCCAGAATTAACAACCCCATAGGTACGTTCATCATTTTTGTTCCCTCTCCGTTGCCCTAGGCGGACTCCCACTCGATCACGTCCCAGTCATAACTCACTTCGCAAAGGTCGCCGGCAGTTCGCCAGGTACAATCGTCCTCGACCACGCGGACTAGGCGATGCTGCTGGACAGTCCCACTGCTGCAATGCCTGAGTTTGCACTGCACGGGCACCCCTGGAGCAGGCATGAGGTCTTTTGTCTTGATCCAGACCAATGTTTTCGCCTCCGCTTTTCGTCAAACAGATCAGTCGTCAGCCTGGCTGCCGGCAATGATCGCGTTCAGAACGGTTTCGTCATCGTCAAACCAGCCGTCTTCAGCCAGGCCCAAGTTCCCGTCGAGAATGACGCAGACCGCCAGAGCGGCTTCCGCAGGATCTGCACCGTATTCACGAATCACGCCCTCGATCTGTTTGCGCAGCAGGTGTGCAGGCTCGACTTGGCCTACGCCATGCTCAGCAGCAGGATCTGCAAGCTCCAGGGGTGTCGGCCCCTCAGCCATAGGATCGGCGGTGACGATGGCACCGGACTGGGTGCGAAATTTCATTTCCATGGATGGGTTCCTAGAACTTGATGCTTGTGGGCGCATAGCAGTCGTCACACAGAAACAGCCGCTCGGCATGGCTGCGTGGGTCGTTCTTGTGAGGGCCGCAATTCATGTTGCAGACCTTCGACGCCGGGTCGAACTTGGCCAGCTCGGCCGGGTCGGCGCGCGGCCACTCAATAGGCATTACATCCGGTGGTTGAGCTGGCTGTGGCTTGCGGGCTTTCGTACTCATAGCGGGGCGGGCTCCTCTGAAAAGTCATCCGCCACTTTCGCTTCGCTTTTGATTTTCAGGATGACATCTGCGAGCTGCTGGCTTGAGCCGTTATCGTTGTGTGGCCATGGGCCGAAAGGCTGCGATGAAAGCCGGTTGAAAACGATCAAACCAGGGCAGCGGTATTCAAATGGGCCAGTGGATTGGAACCGGACAAAGGCAACCGGGCTGGTGCATCCCGGCATATCGGTTATTTCTCCGATTTCCTTCATGAGAGCAACATCTGCCCAGCCAGCTTGATCGTTGTTGAAGAACGTCAGGTGGTCATATGCGGACTTACCACCTACGAAGCATGCCAAAGCAACGAGTGTCAGCTGGCCCATCGGCCAAAAGCCTTTGGAGTCAGCAGCTCTTTTCCACAGCGAGGGGATGTAGAGGAGTAGGGCCACTGAGGCAGCCAAAAGCAGATAGACGGTTAGCCGCGCAGTATCGACGCCAAGAGTTTCCCCGGAGCGCCATCTGGGCCAAAGAAGAGGTAAAGCAGTGGTGCGCAGTAGGCCATGCCTACAGCATAGGAAGCCAGCACGAGAACCATTTGACGTAGCCGCTGCCCAGGGCCGGGGGAAACCAAGGCCAACGTAGCGCGAGCGACGGTACCAATGACCACGATCAGCAGAACAACGGAGCATAGGAGGATGTAGAGCATTATGATTGACGCCTTTAGCGCTTTTCGGTGGATTTACCGCCGAGTTGGTAGAGATCGAGATTTATGCGAGGGGTGCGTACTCGGTTATCAACTGCCTTCCTTCTTGCTGCCGTTACCCGAGAAAAGCAGCACGAATGGGGTTACAAGTAGCCCGACCCCCATGAAGAACATGAAGAAGATGCCCAGGCCATCGCCCGGCTGTAGCCCGGTTCCAGCAGCGGTCGCCATCGCCCGATAGTGGTCGGCCTGTGCCCCAACGACACGCACAAGAACTATCGTCACGGCGCACACCACCAGAGCTTGCCAACCCTTGCGGATGTCCAGGTGATCGACGAACGTCCACAACCAAGTGAGGGCTGCGCCAATTGCCAGTAGGATCAACAGCCAGTAGAAGAGACCAGCTATATCGGCGATAAATGCAGCTCCCAACATGTTCAGCACTCCTTCAGCGCGTCATACCTTTGATGACCAAGACATCGTTGCGTAACCGAAAATTGGCACCATCTCACGGACTTAGCCCCAATTAAGGGGCTGTGGTCTGCTGCGGGATTTTCTTGTATCAGCTGTACAGCGCGTCGTTATACGGCACAACCTCGTCAATGGCATCCCAAGCGTCCGAACAGCAACTTTTTCCTCGAATGTGCTGGAGAACATCTACAAGCTCGGATTCGCGTGCTTCTGCGTTGGCTTTTGTTGCAGCCAACTCATCAAGCAGATCGTTCACACCTGAACCGCCAAACGGCCCAAGCACACTGGTAGCATCGCACCAGGTATCAGGCTCATGGCCAACGCCTTCGCTCAGGTACTGCCAGCCTTCCTCTGTCTTGCGCAGCTCCAGGGGGCCGAACTGCATCGTTACTTGCTCGCTCATGGGCACTTTCCTACTTCACTTCTTCGTAATGCCACTGGACAAGCTCAAACGCCGCCTGTTTTGCCTCGGCTTCGATCTGTTCAGCAGTAGCGTTGTCATCGACCTCGAATTCAAATTCCACCTCAGATCCTTGTACATCAGTCTTAATTGTGCCGGTGAAAGTGCGCATCGCGGTCTCCTCTATTTGCCTGCGACTAGGATAAAGGCCGGCGCAGATATCCCAAGTCGGGGCAGGCATTTTCCCACACCGATTGAAGAGGAATTTATCTGGGTAAGAGGTGCAGGGCGGGCGGAAGCTTTCGAGTGGCCTGCGCCAAGCCCCGAGGTGCATCAGTGGCTGGCGCGGTATTCGTGCGGGGCTTTAGGGGAGCGAGCGTCGGTGCAGGGCCAGCAGTTGAGCCAGAACCCACTGCCAGTATCCAAACTGGGTCTGGTTGTTGCGCACTGCTTGAAGCCACTGGTAATTGGTCAAGAAAGGGTGATCGTTGCCACGCTGTGCATATTTCCCCTCCAGTTGCGCCGGAGTGAGATCGAGATCGGGAAAGTAGGCTTCCGGTAGGTGATTGGGCACCAAAGCGAAGTCTGTGATGGCTCTTCCAATCGAGATGGATATTTCCTGGCCGGTTTCGTCACACCGGAGCGTCCTGATCTCGCCCTCACGGCCAGTCACTCGCCACGCATACCCGGTCGGGGTGGCAGACGCCGGATCATCCGAAGGCACCGTCTCTTCCTCGCTGTAAACAACGAACTCCAGTGGAAAAAATATCTCTGCAATCATGCGATCAAGCTGATCCAGTGTCCGCCGATGGATGCCGGAACCCTCGGCCTCAATCAATGCCAGCAGGGTCGCTCTCGATGCGTTCAGTTCCTGGTAAAGCTCTGCCAAGTGCTGAGGTACGGAGGGGTCAACGTGAGTCATATTTGCTAGTCCTAACCAGGGGAGTGTGCACATAAAACCGCTCCGCTGGCCCTCTGGGCATAGCGTAAATAGCGAAACGGGTATTCTTAAACGTGGTTTTAATTGTTCCTGCCGATAACGCTTCTGTCTATGGAGAAGCGACCACCTACACGCGGGCGACCGGCAGGAACATCAAGCTTTGACCCTCAGGTGGCAGGAGCTTTTGGCAATGTCGTACGCGAAGAACGCCTAAAATCGGGCCTAGCTCAGGAGAAACTTGCTCTCCTGGCTGGGGTTGAGCGGGCGCACCTGGGGAAAATCGAGCGGGGCGAGAGTCTGCCCACACTTCCCTTGATTATGAGGTTGTCTAAAGCCCTCGAAGTTAAAGCCGCTGACCTGATATCGCAGATGGAGCAGCGGCTGGATCAATGCGAAGACGGGAGTGGTTGAGTTAGGCAGATTGCGGAACAGCAGGGAACGGAAAGGCGTTTTGAGAGCCGGACGCCAGATCCACTGTGATCCAGTGCTTATCGGTTTTCCCCGTCCGCAGCAACTCCCACACAATGCTCATTCCGGCAGTTGTAACTGCCCGGTTGACCAAGCAGTCCTGCGAACGAATGGCTTCCGCAACCGAGCAGGATTTTTTGGTGTCATCTTCGAGCGTTTCGATTTCAGGGTAAGCGTCCATCACGTTGGGGTAGATGCCCTCTTGTCTACATGCGCAGCGCCGAACACAACCTGTCCATGGCGGGCCTCGTTGCCGAGGTCAAGCCACATGCAGTGTCGGGATAGAAGCGCGCTGCTGGCGATTGCGCGACGGGCCGAAGAAAGGTCAACAGCGGAAATGATCAAGTCGGCGGCGCGCATCGCCTCTATCGTCTCTTGGCTTGGAAATCGGAAGGGCAGGGCCTCCCAGGACGTACCCAGCATGAGATTGTAACGATTCACCAAACTGATTGCTTTGAATTGGCCCAAGTCACACGGCCAGAAACGCTGACGTACGAGGTTCGGCTCGCGGACGATGGCATCGTCAATGACCGTGACCTCCAGACCCTCTGGATGGCCGAGGGAGCGAAGCGCATGGTGGAAGCTGGCCAGCGCATCAACCACCTCACTGCCATTGCCACCGGCCCCGACAACCACAATGCGTGGTGCGCGTTCAACCCACGAGGCTGGCGTCTTGTAGATCGGCGATTGGTGAGCTGTGATCGGATGAACGCTCATCGCGCACCCCCTTGATAGCTTGCGCTAGCGTTAGCGGGCCACTGTATGACCCTGCTGAAACCAGTTTCGAGGCTGGGAACCGCTTCGATCCTTTCTCGCTCAGTGCTCGATAGAACTCCTTCAAGGCCTCAAACGAGCGGCAACCCGCCACCGGCTCAACCGTACCGCTGTGGGTGTTGTCGCTCTCCAGCACGAAGCTCTCCCAGGCCGGGATGTTCTCACGTCGAACATCGCGGGGAACATTGCCGCTGCCAGTACAGAAGGTTCCGCCTTGGTACACGTTCCCCAACGGGGCATAGAAGAGTTCTGTCTCCGGCGTCGGGCGCTGATTGCCCTTGAACGCAAAGCAACGGAAGGATTGGTTGGCCGCAGCGATGAAGATCAAGCCCGGCAGCGGGGCGCGTATGCGCTCGCCAAGGATCGGAATATCGTGCACACCAGGGCGGCGGTACCACGCCAAGACAGTGCGTGAGCTGAACAGATAACTCTCAGGGAGAAATTCTGCTCCGGCATCCTCATTCAACAGCAGAGCAGCCAGTTCGGATTTGTCGTAGGGACTGAATGCCCTCCCAGCGCCCAGCGTGAAGCCGGCCTTACCATCTTCCAGCGCGATGACGCTGTGACTGGTGACGGTGACCACGCCGGTCTGGCTGTGGTGATGTATCAGCATGGCCTTGCTCGAAACTTTTTCACTCAGCATTACCGCATTCCTCTAAAGCGTCGGCGATTCGCTGCAACAGACCTAGCGTCAGCGATAGCGCATCTAGAACTGGCAGGGTGACGGTGCGCAGTTGATCAGGACTCAGCGGTAACCCAATTGCAGGGAAGCCAGAGCCGCTGACAATGCCGTCAAAACCGTCATAGCTACTCTGCTCTAGATTTGGAAAATCCCTAGTCAGGCACACCAGAATGCTCTCGAAAAGAGAAACCCCATCACCGGCTGTGCCTGGGAAATCATGGGGTTGAACTCTTTGAGCGATCCACTGGCCTCATGCTCCAGGCAGTGCTGCAAGGCTTCCGCCAGCACTTGAACCAACGGGGCGTGTGCATCATCACGCTCACAGATTTGCCGCGCCTGATCGGACAGCTCCTCGATCTCGCACCGATCTCCCTGGCCAAGGGTGGCTCCAGCTATCTGTTTCAGTTCATCCATCTCATAGATGGCGTCAAGCAAGCTGTTTACAGAATCCTCGTCTTGGCCGTGGCAGTAGAGATATTCGGCGATGTAATCATCATGCTCGACCGAATCGTCCAGCAGGAAGGCGCACAGTTCCTCTCTAGAGTGTGTTGCCAAGCGCGGAGACAGCTCCTCGAAAGCCTCCGAAAGCCCGTGATTCAAGTAGCTGTACGGCCCCAGGAACGTCATTGGCGTATGAAACGGCAGCAGATGGCGTGTCATCGCGTCGAGTGTCTTGAAAAGAAGCACTCGCAGTTCCAGGCTCGCTGGCGCTTGAACTGTGAAAGTAGCGAAGCAGCTCGACTCCAGAATGAAATGACCGTCCTGGATTCCGAAGGAGTAGGCGTCCTCGACGGATGTGGGCAGCTTGACCCGGCCAATCAACGAGCGCTCCAGCTCCGCCATTATCTTGCCTGCCCCGTCAGGGCCTGCCTCGATGTGGGGGGCGAGGGCATCAAGGCTGACCAACCCAGCCTCTACAGCGGCTACTGCGTAGGATGCCGTCTCAACTGGATCGACGTATGGGGTATTCAGCCGATTCAGCAGGCTGGTGAGCTGTGGAAAAAGGCCTTCATCACTGATGGCAAAGGACGCACCAAGGCGCTGTACTACTTCGCCCGTAAGGCGATGCAGCCCGTAGCTATTTGGGTACTGCCGAAGCCATTCGATTGAGCTTTCAGCTACCAGGCCAGCTTCCAAGGCCTCCCGGCACAGCATGCTATGAGCTTGGTGGTCGACCACCCCTGCATAGTCCCGGCTGAACAGTTGGGCCTGTGCTTCACGCATCACAGGCCCAACATTCGGCAAGCTAAGAGGTGTCAGCGCGGCAGTTGGAAGTCGATAGTGCCGGGATTGGCGGGGAGGAGAGCAACTTCCATAGCCTTTGTCTCTGCTGGTGGTCTAAACAATCAGGTTCGGTACCGGATGGGAGGTGGCGATCCAGTTCGCCACGCTCCCACGCTTTCAGGACTTCAAGCGGGTCAACCTTTTGCGCCGAATCCGCCGTCTCGGAACTCGTAGACATAGCTGTCATTCTCCACAATGGGGTCGATAATTTTCGCTCCGTTGAGCTTTGGGAACTGACGGGCATAGTGTTTCAGCACGTCAGTCACGGACATTTCGGGCTGCGGGTCGGGGAGGTCGCGACCGGCGTAGCGAAAAACGCGGGCAAGAGAGATTTCAACAAGTGCCATGAGTGCAATTCCTAGAAAGAGGCCGCGAGGTTCAGATTGGGTTCATCCGAGCGGCTGTCCACGCCCGAACCGCCACCTACCTGCGCAGCGTCGCCATCCTCGGCATCGGCATCGAGGTCAGGCGTTGCAGCCTGCTCAGTAGCTGGCGTGGCGGCTTTCGCCTGCACAGTCGCACCAATCGAGCGGATTTCATCCAGCAGGCTCACCCCCTCATTCAGCGCCTGGACGTGCTGTGTCAGGCGCTTCATCAGCGCCTCCTCGATCTCAACAGCACTCCCTACCAGGATCAGCGGGCGGCACATGGCGGCGCGAAGCTGCACTTCGTGCTCGGATGCCTTCTCAGGTGTAGGGCCGAGGTCAGCGGTAATCATCACTTTCAGCGCGTCGGCGGAGGCGGTTTCGATTGCCACATTGACGCGGTGTTGAGTGCCAGCAAGTGCAGTGGCCATTACGGAAAAAAAAGTGGATTGCATGATGATGTTCCCTGTCAGGCTTGGGTCGGTTCGGATTGCTGGGGAACGGGGTTCTTCCCGCCCTGTGCCGATAGTTGTAACGCAGGCGGCAAATAACCCAACCAGCTGAACTCTTTGAAGGCCAGGATGGCGTCGATCAGAGCGCTTGCTTTGCCGGTGGCCAGCCCTTCAAAGGCCTTTTCGCCCTTCGCCTCGTTGTAGGCGGCGGCAAAGCCTGAACGCTTGCAGTCTTCGATGATGCCCGCCTTAACCTGAGCCTTGAGGTAGCTCTCGTTCATCACGAATCCTTTGGCCGGATCGACGTTGGCGTACTCCATGAACTTGAGCGACTGAGCACCCGACACGGATTTCTCGAATGCGTCAGCGCTATCCGTGCGGAATAGCGAGGCGGCAGCCATGCTGCCCATGAACGTGAGGAGTTTTTCCTCCCCGAGTTGCGCAAGCCGAATTTCGGCATCGGCGCGAGCCGTAGTCATCAGGGAGCTTGTGACGCCCATGGCCTTTTCCATCTGTGCTCGCAGCTCGCTCTTGAGTTCGCTGCGCATCTCGAAATACATGCTGACGATGGCCACTGCCAGCGCTAGCGAGCGGTCATTGAGCACGACTTGCTTGCTCATACGGGCGTAAAGGTCGAAGGCTTCACGGCGTAGCGACTTCTTCACCTGGGTGGGCTTGGCGCTTGCGGCCTTCGGCTTGGCCGGGGCGGCTCAACAGCGCCCCCGGCAACGGTGGCTGGTGCTGTGTTCGTTACGGTGGCCAGGGCGGCTTTGTAAGCGGCGGTTTTCTCCTTGTGGCAAGGCTTGTTGAAGCACATGCCGCCGATCACGTCGCCTTCGCGCCCTCTCGACACCATGACCACTGCGCCAAAGCTTGCACAGGTAGCGCACGCCGCTGCCTGTTGCTCTCCACACCATCCTCGCCCCGTGCGACGAGCTTCACGTATGAGTCCTTGGCGAGATTCAGCTCGCTATGAACCACTGCGTGCTCCTCCTGCGCCTCGATCAATCGAACAGAAATTAGCTGCTCGGTTTTCCGGTTCCAGCAGACCGAGTTCTGGCAGCGAGACGCCCCAAGGCTTGCTTCAAACAAATCGGCATTCGCGCCTGAGTTGTGAATGCAGCTCCGGCATTCCGTGGTGTCAAAGCGTGCAGTCGAAACGTCCCGAGTCAACTCCAGCAGGCGCGCCCTGGTCTGCTCGACGGAATAGTTCTTCTCGATGATCTTCGACAGAATGCCCGCCTGATCGGGGGCAGGGAGACGGCATAGCAATTCAGCATGGCCAATCTTGATCTGCTCCTCCAGCAGGGCCTCGGCTACCGCATCACAGGCGTGAGCGAGCAGCAGGCGGCTATCGAGCTTGGTTCTAGACCAATCCAAGGCCTTCATCACAGCCAAGTGGTCGTTGGCCATGTCCTCCAGCAAAATTACGGCATGCTGGGCTTCTTCGATTGGCGTCAGGTCAGCCCGCACCTGGTTCTCCAGCGCAGCGATCAACCGCGCCTCCTGATCGCTCATAGCGCGAATCAGGGCGGGAACCTCGATCAAGCCCGCATCGTGGGCAGCCGTCCAGCGCCGGTTGCCAGCGACCACCTCATGGTCGTAGTTCGGGTCATCGCTTACAGGCCTGACGAGAATCGGCTGGATGATGCCCTTGGCGCTGATCGAGCGCACCAGTTGCTCGTAAGCGGACTTCTTCCGGCCCTTACGCGGGTCGATTTGCGGGTTGCGGCGGATACGGCCGAGGGGGAGGACTTGGGCTACTTGCTGATTCACTTGGCTAAACTCCGTGTTTGCTATGAGTTCAGCTTCACCCATATCCGGGAAAACCCAAGCGCCAAGCCGTGCCGGTTATTTCAGACGCCAATCACGTCTGAAAGCGGGATTAGGGGGATTTTTTCGAGGTACGTTGAGACGTTGCTCATCCTGGTAGGGAAATTGATAGCCCTGCTGAAACCCAAGGTGGCCACCACTCCAAGTGTCCACCGATCCCAGCACCGAATAACACCCCGGAGAACCCCGATGAAAAAATGTTTGCTGAATATCGCTCTCTGTCCGAAGCCAGCAGGGAAAGGGAGTTGAACGATGCCGAACGGCAACGGCTTGATTACCTTCAAGAAAGGGCAGCTGTGCTCCAACTAGCTTTTATGACCGGATTCGTTTCCATTATGGCGACAGAAGTTGTTTGCCAGCCTCAGTCGTTTCTCGATGCCCTTGCCGTTGGTGGTGTAGCCGCAGTCTCTATTGGACTCATGTTGCTGCCCAAGAAAACAGCCAAGCGGGTGATATCAGCACATGCGCAGCCTCGCGAGGCTAAAGCGTCCAATCCTTGACGCGGGAGGTGCATGTCTCAGCTAGCAAAAACCCGGTTCACCACCGGGTTTTTGTTTTCATCGAAACGGTGAGTCACTGACCAACAAACACCGCTTCAACTGCCGCCAAGGCTTGGCGAGCCCCATCAAGCTCTGGCTGTATCAGCTTCAAGCCGCCCAGGTCGTTGCTCATCACCGACACGCAATCCTGAAGCGCTTTTTTTGCCTCAGTGAGAGCAGCCAACAGAGCAGAATCTTTGGCATCCGCAGTAGCCGATGCCCCGTCTACTACGCTGAGGCGTTTGCTGAGAACGAAGTAGATGTGCGGGAAAACTAGCTCCTGGACAACACCTGCATTCTTCGCTGCTTTTGCTGACGCTTCTTCAACGATAGAGATCAGCTCTGCCTTGTGGATCGGGTTGAATAGTTGTTGCATGTGGTGGCTCCCAGTGACGAATGCCCCCAGCATGCCGGCCATCCTCCAAAACCCAAGGCCTCATCCCACAGGCCGAGCGAGCGGCTTACCCCTCGGCCCCGGCAAGGCTGGCTGAGCGCGTGGCCGACACAGCGGGGTACCACCAGCGGATCAACCCGGTAATGTTCGTCGCAACGAAACACCCATTCAGCAGCAACAATCCCCAGGCCTGCGCGAGAACGGCGTAGCAGCAGAGGCTCAAGCTCGACACGAGGAATAGCCACCATCCCCACGGAGAAACACGGGTATTGGTGGAGATCATCAGCGCGCCGAGGACGCCACAGAGGCTTCCGATCCACTCGAAATACAGGGTCATAGGTCAGTCCTTCACATGTTCCAGGGAGATTTCTTCGGCTCGAATTTCATTGATGATCCGATGAGCATTGAGCCGACACTGGACGGGATACGCCAGAGGATCGTGGCCTCGGCGCTCAAAAGCTACGATGAGCTGGGCCTTCCAGGCGATACCAGATGACTTCGGGTCGGGATCTAAGCCGCGGCCAGCAGCAATGCGAGCTTGCCGGTAGCACCGACTCCAATCAGCCCTGGTCGCGCTGTACCGGCCAAGACTGGGTTTACGAGGGAAACACATAGGCACCCCTCAGATGAGCGCAAATTTGCGGAGGGAGTCACCGAGCGTCCCTGTCCATACAGCGCCCGACTTCGAGCTTTCCCCGTGATAGACGTTGAAGTGCTCGCCCTTCTTGATCGAATTCGGAACACAGGCACGCCGCACCACAGGATGCCCGTCGATATCGAAATCCTGAAAACCGTGATGGGAGTTCACCAAGCGAGCGGTGAAGGTCAGTGGCTCTTTGGAGTTTTTCTGGCTCATGCAAATGACTCGATTGAACTGGATAGCCTTCAGGGTGAATGCGTCCGCAGAAAACCCAACTCCAATAGCCGGGCCGAATTTGTCCAACAGGCTGTTGGACGACCTCCATTTCAGGCACAAAACCAGCGTGAAAACGCGCCCGGCCTAGTTCCCAGCCCGATAGCATCAGGCCAAGCCAAAGTGGCTTGCCAACCAATCACAGGGAATATTTTTCATGCAGAACGAACAACTTGAATACGCGGTGTTGCCGCTGACCGAAAACTGACCCAGTAGAGGCTGTTCTGCCGACTGAAAACTGACCCAGGTGTTCAACTGCTCCTGCTCAATTTTTGAGCAGGAGAACACAGGGTGATCAGTATGGAAATGATGGGCAAAATCCGCCGGATGTATTTCCGCGACAAGCTGTCGCTGCATGAGATAGCCAAGCGCACCGGGTTGGCGCGCAACACGATTCGCAAGTGGGTCAGAGCACCTGAGGCCAAGCCGCCGGTCTACCAACGCCGCGCGATCTTCAACAAACTCAGCCCTTTTCACGCCACGCTGGAGCAGGCGCTAAAAGCCGATTCGCTGCGGCCCAAGCAACAGCAGCGCAGTGCCAAGGCGCTGTTGGCGCAAATCAAAGCCGAAGGTTATGACGGTGGCTACAGCCAGCTCACCGCGTTTATCCGTGCCTGGCGAGGGGGGACAGGGCAAGGCGTCGCAGGCCTTTGTGCCGCTGACCTTTGCTCTTGGCGAGGCGTTTCAGTTTGACTGGAGCGAGGAAGGCTTGCTGGTCGGCGGCATTTACCGGCGTATGCAGGTGGCACATCTGAAGCTGTGTGCCAGCCGTGCGTTCTGGCTTGTGGCGTATCCGAGCCAGGGCCATGAGATGTTATTTGACGCCCATACACGCTCGTTCGGCTCCTTGGGCGGCGTGCCGCGCCGGGGCATCTACGACAACATGAAGACCGCCGTCGACAAGGTCAATAAGGGCAAAGGCCGGGCGGTGAATGCGCGCTTTGCGGTGATGTGCGCGCATTACCTGTTCGATCCGGACTTCTGCAACGTCGCCGCTGGTTGGGAAAAGGGCATCGTTGAAAAGAACGTGCAAGACAGCCGCAGGCGTATCTGGCTAGACGCCCAGGACTGCCAGTTTCACTCCGTCGAGGAACTCAATGCCTGGCTGGGCCAGCGCTGCCGCGCGCTTTGGAACGAGCTGACGCACCCTCAATACAGCGGGCTGAGTGTGGCCGAAGTGCTGGAGTTGGAGCGCGCTGAACTGATGCCTGTGCCAGCGCCATTCGACGGTTACGTCGAGCGGCCTGCGCGGGTCTCCAGCACCTGCCTGGTCAGCGTCGGGCGCAACCGCTACTCGGTGCCGTGTGAGTACGCGGGTAAGTGGGTCAGCAGCCGTTTGTATCCGACGCGAATCGAGGTGGTGGCTGACGACGCGCTGATCGCCAGCCATGTCCGCTTGCTGGATCGCGACCAGGTCAGCTATGACTGGCAGCACTACCTCCCGCTGATCGAACGCAAGCCCGGTGCGCTGCGCAACGGCGCGCCCTTTGCTGATCTGCCGGCGCCGCTGCGTCAGCTTAAGCACGGTCTGGGGCGTCATGCCGGCGGTGACCGGATCATGGCGCAAGTTCTGGCTGCCGTACCGGTCGCCGGGCTCGATGCGGTGCTGGTGGCTGTTGAGCTGGTACTGGAAAGCGGCAGCCTGAGCGCCGAACACATCCTCAATGTCGTGGCGCGCCTGGCCGCGACCGAACCACCACCAGCGTCGAAACCCACTTGTCGCTCAAGGAAGCCCCCGTCGCTAACACGGCGCGCTACGACCGCCTGCGTGGCCAGGCCGAGGAGGTCGGTCATGCGTGATTTGATGGCGGAACTCAAGGAGCTGCGCCTGCACGGCATGGCCACGGCCTGGGCGGAGTTAACTGCACAGGGTGAGTCGAACACAGCCTCGTCCAAGTGGCTGCTCGAACACCTGCTGGAACAAGAGCACACAGATCGCGCCATGCGCTCGGTGAGCCACCAGATGAACATGGCCAAGCTGCCGATGCACCGCGATCTGGCCAGCTTCGATTTCAACGCCTCTAGCGCCGACGCACGCCTGATCAGCGAGCTGGCCAGCCTGGCCTTTACCGACACCGCGCAGAACGTGGTGCTGATCGGTGGGCCAGGCACCGGTAAAACCCACCTAGCCACCGCGCTGGCCGTGTCCGGCATCACCCGGCACGGTAAGCGCGTGCGCTTCTACTCCACGGTCGATCTGGTCAATCTGCTGGAGCGCGAAAAACACGACGGCAAAGCCGGGCGGATCGCCCAGGCACTGCTGCGCATGGATCTGGTCATCCTCGACGAACTGGGTTATCTGCCGTTCAGCCAGGCTGGCGGTGCGTTGCTGTTTCACCTGCTGTCCAAGCTGTACGAACACACCAGCGTGGTGATCACCACCAACCTGAGCTTCGCCGAATGGTCGAGCGTGTTCGGCGACGCCAAGATGACCACCGCCCTGCTGGATCGGCTGACCCACCACTGCCACATCGTCGAAACCGGTAACGAGTCCTATCGCCTGCAACACAGTAGCTTGGCGGCCCAGGCCAAGATCAAATCACGGGAGCGAAAGCGTAAGGGCGGCCAGGAACCGGAGGACGATGAGCCGTTCTGATTTCATGGCGACGACGGCCTGCTACATGGCTGCGTGTGGCAGGTCTTAAACAACTGAACTGGGCTAGCGAAGGAGTGGGGGCAACAGCAGCTGCGCTGGTAGACTTATCCACAGTTGCTGGTAACAAAATCAGCAATCCGCCCTGGGTCAAATTTCAATCGGCAGGGTGGGTCAATTTTCCATCAGCGCCAACACGCATTGCGCCGCAGCTTGGCAAACAACTCCGGGAGATCCGCACTGTACTGCTCGATGATCTTGATCGAGCGGTTCATCTCAGGGTCTTGGCTTTCATCGGCAATCTGCTTGTAGAGATCGTAATCAGGATATTCCTGGAGGAGTTTTTTCCCTTCACTCGGTCACGCCACCCCTTCGATAGCGCATGTAGGTCTTCAAGATCCTGGAGGTTGTAACCCTCGATCCCCCCAACCCAGTAGATCTTTGCACCAGTCTCTACATTGGCCAGCGCCGTCTCGATCACTCCAACCACCGTCCGGCAGAGTACGGTGCGATGTTCAAGGTCAGCAGGTAGTGCCTTGGAAACACGAGTCTCGCCGCCAAGCCCAGCCAGTTGGCGGGATTCACCCTTGAACGCGAGAACCATGTTGGCGACGTGCGCAACGGCAGACCCGAACCGAAACGACTGAGTGAGGTAGTGGACTTCCGCTTTGTCGAGCCAGGTTGCATTGAGAGCATCTACGGCCCCCCTGAAGCGGTACAGCATCTGATGGCCATCACCACAAACGACTACGCCCATTCCGTATGCCGCCTGCTGCGCAAGCACACCAGCAATCACTGGATTGATGTCCTGCGCCTCGTCTCCAAGCGCAATATCGTAACGATCCCGCAGATTTGGTTTCGAGAGTGCCCAAAGCTTGAGATAGCCGTCGTGAGTGATATTCGCAGCCTCGTTTTGGATGTCGCACATTTGCAACCAAAGCTGCCTGGCTCCTCTACGATGCTTCCGGCGGCGCGCTTCATTCGCTCCGTTTTGAGCTTGTTGACGGGGCAGTGACATAGCTCGATGTCGTCATCCGCGCTGGCCAAATAATTGTTCAGCGTCTCTTGCACGCTGCGCACCAATTCCCAGTTCTGTGAGCCGATAATTCTTGCGATGTCGGTCAGGCGCAGGTTGCTCGTGAGCTTGTGTCTGTACTTCGATCCGATCGACGCATAAGCCAAGCCGTGGGCTGTTTTGCACGTCACGTTCGGCGGAAACTTTTGCTTGGCAGCAATCTCGACGCTTTTGTTGTAGCAGAGGTAGAGCAGACGGCATTGAGGCCGAGCCTTGGCATAGCCAACAAGCGTGGTGGTCTTCCCTGTTCCAGCAAAAGCCACAAGCTTGACGATACGGGCCAACGAGTTAATCGCAGGCCCCTGTTCGTGGGTGAAGTTCATCCCTTGGATCTCCGTTCTGATATGCCTCCATGGTTGCATAGCCACGCACAAACCCAAGCGGGGGCTGCTAGCTCTGCCATCTACAGGATTTGGGTATTCCTGGAGAGGTGGCAATGTCTTCTCACACCCGGAATCAGAGCAGCAACCATGACTTACGACGAGACCCTTGCTTCCTATCAGCGTCTTCTTGAAGCCAATCCAGGGAAAGCATTGCAAATCGGCGACGATTGCTATGCGGTGCTGATCAACGGAACTTTGAGCGGGGCATACGCCACCCTGGATGGGGCTGTTGATCTTGGGACAATCTTTCACTTTGATCGAGAAGCTTGGGATGCCGAATGCGAGTGTTGGGACGGTGATGTTTCTGGCATGCAAACAGCATTTTGCGTAGCCACTCCCTCCCTTGTTGATCTTCCGCAACCACCCGCGGGGAATGGCACGCCCAACCAAGGGAAAAAAGAATGCTAGGGTTTGCCGCCAATCCGATGCCGAACAAAGCCAGGGGAATTCCGTTTGGGATTTACGGGACTGCTGGCAGGATGAATGCAGATCAAGGGAGCCGGAGCTTATGACAGCCATCCAACTTTTCCAGCAGCGCCAATCGGAGCCGGTATGCACCGATCTGATTCAGATGATTCGTGACGGCATGATTCGCCGGCTAAAGCGATTTGTTGTAGAACCTTACGATGACGGCATCACCTGGGGGATTCAGACAGTCGCCATAGCAACACCTGATGCTGATGACGGCGACCAGTTTCCGGTGGTGATTGTCGACCTCCACGAAGACGACCAGGCTGCAATGTCATTTGCCCTGAGCGTCTTCGACGCGCTAAAAAATGCAGGCCGAGCATCAGGCGAGGATGTATGCCAATGGCGGCGAAGCCTCTTCACGCTTGTGCCTAATTACTGAGCACTGCGCGCCCCAGACCAGGCTAAGAAAAACCCGCCATTAAAGGCGGGTTTTTTGTGAAGTGGCACCAAAAGGACGGCAAATGACGATTCGAATACCTAGGCGGAAAAAAACGGCACCGGCGACACTGCTCAAAAAGGCACAAACGGTCGTCAGATGACGACGCAAGCTAATCTGGTTGCTCTCCTTCCTCTGCCGAAACAGCGAACAGCAGACCGGCTTCTTGTGCTTCAGCCAACTCACCCAAAGGCTTCGTGATCAGCCATTCGCTTTCTTCGGCAGGGTCATACTCAGGAAGCGGGGGAAGATCTTCAGGGTCAAGTTCCAGATTAAGCGGCAGCTGTGCGAGGTCACAGAAGGTGAACTTGATTGCGATCACCTTCCGCCCTTCCCTCCTCAACTCGTAGCTGACATCCAGGTTGCTCTTAGTCTTCAGCTCCTCAACTGCCGGATCTATGACTCTCTGGCGAAGGTTGTTGAATCGTTGATAGGCATCCGACAAGCCAAGGGCGACCCGCAAGGCTTCAACCTCGATGTAGGCCCATCCAGTCTTCCGAAACTGCATCAGCATCTCGAATAGCCGGAACGAATGGCTTGAGTCCAGGCAGGCAACGCGCCGTAGATCATAGCTGGTCACTTTGCTGTACAGCATCGTGAGATAGGGCATGACATGGATGGTGAACGACAATTCAACGCGACCTTCACCATCCAGATATTTGGCCCGATCAACCCACCGCTTTCGCTCCATTCCAGACCCGTCAAAGGTCTTGATATCGCGCTCGTATAGCTCATCAGCTGCCACTTTCATCTGCTCATAGGCATGCCTGAGCTGGACGCCGTAGATATCCGAATAGTCCACGGCCGACACTGACACCTTTTTCGGCATGGGCCTTCTTGGATCGAGCTTGCTAATAGCCGCGAGGATCAATCGCTGCTCGTTGAGAGTCAGCCGGTACGATGCGGTAATCAGCGTATTGGATTTCGTGACCCGGAGCGGCTTAGGTTCCGGCTTGGTAGGTTTGGGTAAATTGGACATAACTGGCCCTACGATTAGTAACGAAACCCTACAGAGAGTTTCCCCTGTAGTCGATACCCAGGATTTTTTAATCTCTCGACCCCAGTAACCACGGGCCCCGCAGATCACCACCTGTTCACTTGGCTCGGCGTCGCATGAATCTGTAGTCGATAGATAGCAGCCGTAATTTGTAGTCGATAGGCTTCTGTCCACCCCGTACAACAGCCGTAATCTGTAGTCGATGGTGCGCGGCACCTTCGATCCGCAGCCGTAATCTGTAGTCGATAGCAAAGAATTGGGTGGCACTGCTACGGGCAATGGCCGTCCAGGCATAGCCGTAATCTGTAGTCGTATCGAGCAAATGGCTGCGATAGCAGCCGTAATCTGTAGTCGATAGGCTCAGGCAAGGACAGGAAAGACTATTTATTGGCGATTCCACGCAGGAGTGGGGCAAAACATCGAGAAACGTCAAAGAAACGGCGAATAAATATAAATATCATTTAAAAACAAGGACTTACGGAGTTTTTGCCGTAGGCAAAGGCCAGGCTGGCAAATTCAGAGCACAAAATGGCTTGAAATAGAGCCATAAAAACTCAAACTCGTGCTACGTGCACAGCCCAACAGCCGGAATCTGTAGTCGTTAGACGCAGCCCAGAACCTTCATCTGGCCTGTGGATAACGGCCGGAATCTGTAGTCGTCACAGCCGGAATCTGTAGTCGCATCAGCCGTAATCCATAGTCGCAAAGCCGGAATCTGTAGTCGCAATGCCGTAATTTGTAGTCGATAGTCCTCTGGAGGCCCCGTGGCACAAGGGCTCCAGCCTTCTAAAAACAAGAGAACAACAAGAGAAAAACAATTAAAAGGCTTTTAAAACTGGAAAGCTGATTTTCTGAAGGTTGAGAAGCAAAGGCCAAATCCAGAGCCAAAAGCAGACTCAGAATCCGAGGGCCGTTTTTCCGACGACAATTCGGTTCGAAAGCAGCACACCCACCAGGTCGGCGAGGAGAAAATGATCCCAACCGAACACGACCTGGAGGAACCCAATGAATACTGCCGCTTTCGCGGGCGTCGCAGCTTATCTGCTCAGCATGGCTGCTATAGCGCCGGAGCCGGTAAGCCTAGCTGTAGGCGTTACGACGATCGTAGACGTCCAGCAGCACTACACCATCATCGACAAGATTGGTACTTCCTACACCGGCGGGCCGGTACTTAACCTTTCAGAGTGGGAGGTCAACCTCGAGGGTGTCACTGACATTCAGCTGGCCTTCAACGCTGAAGGGGTCCTGGATGTCGCTACGGTAAAAGCTGACAAGCTCCACCTGGATGAGGTTCTGAATGGCTTGAGGAGCCAGCTGCAAATCAGCACTGATGAATCCAGCCTTGGCTTTGAGAACGTGACATTCTTGTCTGGCTCCACCGAGGTGGTTGTCGAATCGCATCCCCTGGATACCCAATTCACAGTCAATTACATCAGCGCCGACTTCAAACGCGCACGCACCCAAGCTCAAAAACAGTACGCCTAACTAAATCACAGAACAGCCCTCCTCTTTCCATACAAAAACCAGTTCGCTTCAAACCACAAAAACATCCATAAACCCGAACTGATCGGCAGGATACCTAGCTATCAGTTCGGGATAAGCAGCGGAAAAAAGGCCCGTACCATGATTTAGCCTTGAAAATATGGCGTTACGTATTATCATCCCCCTGTATTCAGCAAATGCAGGGATTGTCATGCAGCAGTCAAGCGAGCAGTTTGAAGAAGAAACGGTCAACTACACCGACTTCGACGCCCTCCTCTATCCCCCCCAGTTCGCGGCCGACTGCTTCGGCCTTACCACCCGTCGCCTCAAAGATATTGAAGACGAAAACGGCATCGAGATTCGCCGGGTTCCGCGAGGAACTGTCACCTCAAGGGCTTATACGCTTCGCGATATTTTTGACATCGCTGCGCTTCGCCGAGCGAAAGGCTACGCAAAGGGACTGCCTCGGCAGATTGTTATCTCAACGTTCGTGCAGAAAGGCGGTACCGGAAAGACGACAACCTCAGTCAACTTTGCTGTATTCCTTCAGCTTGCAGGTCTGAGGGTGCTTTGCGTTGATAACGATCCTCAGGGCGATTCGTCCAGCGTGTTTGGCTACGATCCAGATCTCGCACTATCAGATCTCGAGGCGATGGGAATACCAGCCGATCGCTATGTCGCCGGCCATTTTGGCAGCCTCCTGAGTCCCGATCTCCGAGTGAGATGCTTTGATCCGATGACTTTCGAGGAAGTCGTCAAGAAGCCATTCGGTGAGAACGGGCCACACCTGATTCCTGCCGATGCATATCTGGAAGATCTGGCCGTGGCACTCGATGCCGAAAACAATATGGACTTCTGGTATGCAGGGTGGCTTGAGCGGGCGCGTAGCGGAGAAATCCCAGGTGTCGATATCTCCTCTTATGATGTGATTCTGTTCGACAACGCGCCTACCGCCTCCAGGCTCACCAAGAACTCCATTGTTGCCAGCGACTTTGTGCTCTGCCCTGTACGGATGGATAAGTTTTCATTCAGGGCGCTGATGCGGCTAAACGACTGGATGGTTCGATTTGCGAAAGCATATCGCCGCTCTCCAGGAGTGCTCGCTATCCCTACGATGTTCATCCGCAACCGCAAACGCATCCTCAACAACCTGGTCGTCCTGAACGATCTTTTCCCTGGTCGGGTATCTGAGGAAAAACTCTATTACTCCGAGGATTACGGTAAAGCGCTTGATCAAGGCGTTCCCCTGCTGGTCTGGAAAGGTGCCTCTTCCAAGACTATTGACTCGATGCGCAGTGTTTTCGGTGAGGCGTTGAAACGAATACGCGATCTGGCCGCTCAGTGATTTGAGGTGGTGCTCGGAGCACCAGAGCCGTTAGATTTTAGTGGTGCTCGGAGCACCACTCAGCGAATTAGAAAATGGTGGTGCTCGGAGCACCACTTATAACTTGAGAATATGAGTGGTGCTCGGAGCACCACCACTAGGTTTCGGAGGAAGTATGGCCAAGTCGGAGGATTACCCAGGTCAAAAAAAGACCCCCCCTCTTTGGGTCACCGGGGTTCGCCCGCCAGCGGAAATTGCTGAGCCGAATCTCAGGGTTTCCGTTGCAGACATGCTCGCAGCGCAACGGGCGGAACAGGAGGACAGCGCTCCAGTTCCAACCCCGGTCGCAGCTCCAACGCCAGGCCATAACGATGAATCTCTTGCCGCAAGTGACAGCGGCGTCCTCGCTGAAGTAAAGGTCGAGTCGATTCGGGTATCTCCTTTTCAGCCTCGCCTGACCTTCAGCGAGGCTGCTATTGAGGATCTGGCGAACTCGATCGCCTCTGTTGGGCTGGTAAAGCCGTTGACGGTTCGTCCTATAGGGGAAGGAGCGTATGAGCTGATCGGCGGCGAGCGTCGTTGGCGTGCTCACAAGCTGCTGGGCAGAGAAACCGTCACCGCCTATGTTCGCACCGTTACGGATGCAATGGCGAAGATCCTGGCCTTGACCGACAACGAGGGACAGGAAGCTCTAACCGAGTATGAGCGCGGTCGTTCCTATGCCGCGATTATGCGAGCTGGGGAAGAAAGTTCGATTCGTGCTCTGGCGCGCAGAGTAGGGGTCAACCATTCGATAGTTAGCAGATGCCTTCTCCTAATGGATCTGCCAGAGGAGGTTCGAGCGATACTCGACACGAATCCAGGGCTTATCGGTGGGAAATGGGCAAAAGACTTCATTGAATTCAGTCGTACCGAGCCGGCGTTGCTTCTGCAAGCAGTTACCTCTATGCGCGATCATCAATGGACGCAGGAACATGCTCTGCGGTGGTTAGCGAAGGAGGTTGCCTCGCGTGATCAGCAGAAAACGCCGAGCAAGTTCACCGAAAAAGAAATCAGTGGGATAGGCAAGGTTCGCGTAGATGGGAAAAAGGTCGAGCTTCGATGCGAGAAAACTGTCGACGCGAAGCGGCTGGCTGAACAATTTGAGGAATTTTTGAAGGCCATAGACCGCTCCCTAATCACAAGCGAATGATTATCAATTATATTGTAATGAATGATTTCAGACGCGAAACTGGTTAGAAAACGTGAACACGAAGGCGAAGTGCCATGACAGAATATGGTTTTTCAGACTTCGAGATAGGGATATATGGCAACCGCAGTCGCGCAACCAGAACTCAGAGTGGTGCAACAGCAGACACGATTCACCGCTCTCGCACAGCTGCCAAAGATTGAGCCTGAGCATTTGCTCGGCCTGAGCCGTATCGAGCTGTTTTCAGTGATTTCAGAGCACTGGCTGAAGTGTTCAGCCCCGCGCGGATTCACATGTTGAGCAGCGAAGATCGGTTCATCCGCGGCGAGGCGCGGGCTCAAAACAAAGCATTAAGCGTCACGCAAATTTGCGCAGACCAAGCGCCAGGGGTTATCTATGAGCAATTCAACCAAACACCGTATCTCGCTGGCGTATGAGCACGAAGGTGAGGTGCGGCAGGCTTCAGCTGAGTTGAACCTAACGAAGGCGAGCATCATCTTCAGCGGGCTCCCGAGCATAAAATTCCAGGTCTCTCTAAGCGATCCTGAACAGGTCATATTGCAGTTGCCCACAGACCGCAAAGGAAAAAAACCAACGGTGTCTTGCGACATCTCCTCGATTCCTGAGCTGGAAGCGGCGATGGGGGAGGTGCGCAGGCAAGGCTGGCTAAGGCCGAAGGTGTCAGTGAGTGAGTGTGAATGAACCGAGGCCGATGCCCTGCTCTGAGGTCGAGGCGCTTGAAATCGATATCCAGGAAGCTCACAAGCGCATCCCTTTGCACGAATCGCAATTGACCGCTCAGCTCATTCGCTACTCTGGTTGCTTGAGTACGCGCGGAGAGTAGGCCGAGAGCCGCAGGCCTAGCACAGAAGCTCCAAGGGAGGCTGTCCACGAGCTGTCCCAGGCTCCGGACGGGAAATGATCTACATAGATCTCCGCGATAACCTATGCTTCCACCACAGCCAGCCCACTTTCCTTCTGTAGGAAGGGATCGAGCTTGCGGCGGTCAAAAAACTCAAAAAGCATCAAATTAATGAAACTTATCACGCCTTAAATGGTCAGTGATGGCCTAATGTTTGCTGTAGACATGGCCCTAGCTTATGCTGTGCTATGAGACAACTTTTTATAGGTGTTGCCGTTCTGCAACCAGTTTACGAGCTGAAAAGATGACGAACTTTTGACGCCGTTTTTGTGTAGTGGTGCAGAACTGTATATTTATACACTGATTAGCATGCAGCCTTTGCCTTGACAGAAAATACCGAGATTCAGCCATGATCACAAAGATGCCGCCTCATGTAGTCAGAAGCTTTCCCTACTGGGAGACGCCACCGGAGCCGGGCCAGGATTTACATGAATTGAAATGGGGTGTCATGGAAGTCCTTTCAGACAAGTCGCTTAGATTCGTTGACACAAAACCAGATCAAGAAGCTCTCGAGGAATTAATAAGCCAACTTCAAGAGAAGATTTAATATTGATTTAGATTTATTGTCCTGGGCTTCTGTAGATCACAACCCCTGCTTAAACGGCAGGGTTTTTTTTGCGTGAATATCGACGACAGGCCAACAAAATGATCGCAAATTCAGACGCAAAAACGACCTGAAAAAGCGTCATTTATGTATATATTCGACTTATCGTTCCTAGATGAACATGGAACGAGAAGCTGCTTATGCAAAGCTATGATTTGGAGTTTCACGATTACGCTCAGCTATTTCCGCTAATCATCGGTGATGACTACGAAGCCCTGCTTGAAGATATCGATACCAACGGACAGCGTGCCCCGATCGTTCTCCATGAAGGAAAGATCCTTGATGGGCGCAACCGGTACCGCGTTTGCAAGGATCTGCTGATCGAACCCCGAACAGAGGAATACACGGGAGATGATGCCCTGGGTTATGTCCTCTCTCTGAACCTCTATCGCCGGCAGCTCACCGTGGCACAACGGGCTTTGATCGCTGCCGAGCTGTCCTCACTGCGCGGGAGTAGCGCTATCACTGTTGACCTGGAGAAGGCCGCCGGGCAGGAGTTGGAAGCCGCAAAAATGGCTATTGAGGAGGCAGCCAAAGTCCTGGGTATCAGTCCGCGCTCTGTGTCTTCTGCGTGCAAGGTTGTGCGGGACGGTGCCCAAGAGCTGCTGGATGCTGTCAAGTCCGGCGAAGTGAGCGTATCCGCAGCTGAACAGGTGGCTAAGCTGGGGAAAGAAGCACAGCAAGAGTTGTGTAGCCGTGGGCCTAAGGCAATTCGTAAGGCCGCGAAGGACATGAGGGAGGAGGGCAGATCGAAACCTGCATTGACCAATAAGCCACTTCCGCCCTCAGAAAAAACGTTTCCCTGCCTCCGCCGGTACCGCTTGACGATGATGAAGATGCTGATTCAGCACAGGATGCGCCGGCTAACCAAATAGCCGCGATTGAGCAAGAGTCGGACGTTTTCTATACCTCGGAGAGAAAGCCAGCGGCTCAGCTACTGTTCGAAATGGCTGATGCCGGAATGCAATTTGGTCGAGAAGCTGAGGGCGTTGCCGACGACATCATGAACGAGGTTGAAGAAGGCCTCGATCTTCAGTTCCTTGCCTTTGTTGTGGATGTAGCAAAGAGGCTGGAGAATCGGGTGAAGGCAAAAATGCAGGCCCGATATGCTGAGGAGACGTGAGGGTTGGGATTTTCTGGAAGGGTGATTTCATAGGTTAAAGCCCGAACAGAAAAGGAGTACCCCACATGCAAATACCTCAGGACGACACCGTAATGGATTTTGGCCCGAACCTCTTCGGTGGCGAGGGTGGCTCCGCGTCCATCCCTTCCGCTGATGATGCAGATGCTACGAACGAGGCCCTGGAGGGTGCGGCGAGTGTTTCTCATCAGATGACTGAAGGTTGTATCGAAGAGAAGACAGCCGAGGCCCGCGGCGTCCAGGCTGGTGGTAACAGCGCTCCCTCGAGCAGCGATGTTGCACCTGGCGTGAACACTCAACAGGCAGCCACTCAAACCAAGGCAGGGAAGTCCGAAGTAGGCACCAAAGCCTTGTCCAGTGTGAAAGCAGCCGTGAAGGTTTTCGAAAGCATCAATGGCTTCGACGAGCAAAGCGCGACTCAGCGTACCGTTGTTCGCGATCTGATGTTAAAGCAGTCCGAAGCCATGGAACTCAAGCTCCAGGGCAAGAAACCTCCCGAGGGTGAAGACTTTGATGCCATTGCTAAGCAGCTCCGGCGCGAGAACAACCGCCTCGACTCCCTGCTTGAAGGAAAGGAATCACTGTTCGGCAAGGCCCGGAAAGCCGCCGAAATTGCGATCGAAAACATCCAGGGCGTAATTGCCGAAATCAACCGTTTGGAGGAGGAGGCTTAGCCCTCCTGGACGCCATGAACAAGAAACTGTTCGCCAATATCCAGTTTTACGCCTTCTGGCCTTGCGCCGGATACCTTGCAGGCTATGCATTCCTTGCATCGGCAGGCATGATCTAACCAGCAGCCCTAGCAAGCCTGGCGCGCCCCGTCACGGCTCAGGGCCATGAAACCCAAACCAAGGAGACAAGATGTCCCTCATCACCGAGTACCGAGCCACAGAGGAAGCCATCAAGGAGCTTCAGGACCGACTGGAGAAGCTGAGCGGAAATGAAGCCCTTTTGAAAGAGATGGAGTTCGAGAAAAAGCTGCGGGCCTTGATGTCTGAGTATGGCAAGAGCCTGCGTGACATCATCGCGATTCTTGACCCGGACTATCGAAAGCAGATTACCCATCAGCCTGGCAAACCTCGTGCGCAACGAGCAGTCAAGATCTACCGCAACCCCAATACGGGTGAGCTCGTTGAGACCAAGGGCGGCAACCACAAGACGCTCAAGGAGTGGAAGCAAGAGCATGGCGCTGATGTAGTCGAGACATGGCGAACCCAGTGAGTTTGCGCTTCCGCTGATCTTCCAGAATAAAAGGCCGGTGATCCCGGCCTTTTTTGTGAGCTCGGTTTGGTCACCGGGAGCTTGGGTTTTTCAATTGAATGAGAACTTGAAATGGAGGTAAATAACTATCAACGGAGGATCAAATGGATAACACTGAAAACGTCGATGAACGCCTGTTGGCCGCGGTTATGGATGAAGCGCAAACGGACTTCAGCATAGCCAGTATTGCAGTTGAGAAGATCCGTCAGGGAGCTGAAAGCATCGCCGCCGGCATGCACGGTCGCAACCATGTAAAGGCGTCATTCGAGCATTATGACGGTACCCCGATGTCGCCTGAAGAAGCCTTGGCTCACCAGTGTGTCCATGCGGCAAGTATCGGAAAATCCCTCGGCCAGGAATTTCTTCTGAAGGCACCTGCTCCCCTCCTGGAGCAATTTTCCGCCGTGGCAGGGAACCGTAACGTTCCGGACAGTGGTGCAATGCTCGCCGGCCTGCTGCATGGGTTCATGATTGCATTCGCCACGAGGGAGACGGAGGAGCGAGCGCTGAAAGCGATGCTGGAGGTGGCTCGGATCTGCGACGAGGCCAACAATATCCGAGGCACCTCTTTCGGCCAGGCCAGCGAATAAATTGGTTACTCGGGCGCTCTTTGCGGAGCGCCCATCATCCCAGCCGTCAGGCAGCCGGCTGCACCTTGGCCAGGTCCGACCCAGCATCAGGGGCAAGCTCCGAAACCAGATCCGATACCTCACCTTTCACCTGGGGAGCGTTGGCGACAAGAAAGTCCCCCAATCCTTCATCAGGGCGCGACGTTTATCTAGCAAGTCACCTCGGTTATATGCTGCTTCAACCTTACTGTTGAGGGTATGCGCGAGAGCCATTTCGCAAACCTCTCGCTGGTGATCGGTTTCTTCCGCGGCCCACGTCCGAAAAGTAGATCTGAACCCATGCGGTACGACGCCATCGACCTGGAGCTGATCGAGCACCCTTGCCATGGCATTGCCGGGAATAGGGCCTGTTCGCCAGGAGTTGAGAAATATCCATTTGTCATGCTTTCCGACCTGCTGCCGTAGCACCTCGAGCATTTGCTCCGTAAGGGGTACCCGGTGAGCCTTGCCCGCTTTCATGCGTTCTGCTGGGATGTACCAGATTTTCTCCTCCCAATCTATTTCCGGCCACTGGGCCCCGCTCACCTCTTGGTTACGGGTCGCAGTCAGAATTGCGAATTCAACAGCACGAGCTGCTGCCCCATCCAGGGAATCGAGCCTGGCCAACAGCTCGGCAGTGCGTAAAGGTGTCGGAGACGGGAAGGGGACTACCGTATGCGATTGCTTGGGCAAGAGCTTGTCGAGATGACCACGCCACCGTGCGGGGTTTTCACCTTGCCGAAGCTTCAGTGCCTTCGCTGCATCGAGCACGAGCTCTATGCGATTCCGGACGCGGTTCGCCGTGACGGGGATCTTGCTCCAGATCGGCGTCAGCACATCCAGGATATCGTCCGTGTCGACCTCGGCTATCCGAAATCCGCCTATGACAGGGTAGACATGCTTCGTGAGTGAATTCTGCCATTGCTGGTGATGCTTCTTAGACCAACTCGACGAATGCGTGCGTATGTACCTTTCCGCCGAAGACCGAAACGTGTGGCTCGTTGTAGTTCGTGAGGCTTTGGCGGCTTTGGCCTTCGCACGCTCAGCGGCTGGATCGACGCCACGGGCGATATCGAGCCGGTACTTGTCAGCCTCCAGCCGTGCGTCTCTGAGGCTCAAGGCAGGGAATGTACCCAGGGCCAGATCGTGCCGCTGCTTCGCCAGCATATAGCGAAAGACCCAACTTTTTCGCAGGGTAGCTGACACACGAAGAATCAACCCTCGGCCGTCCTGGTAGGAGCCGGGCTGGTCGACATCCTTGACGAACTTAGGGGTCAGTTTGCTCATGAGGTGCCCTCGGTCACCGGGCCATTCTTTTCATCCACCGGCACGTCATCCTGAAAAGCGAGAGAAATGTTCTCCGGTGGGACAAGGTGAAGGCAAGCAAGCTCGTACCCCGCATCTGAGACGAGGTGTAAACCGGAGCGATCAACGGCGAGAACGGAAATCGCTCCAGGCTCGTCATCAAGCGCTTCACCAAGCCAGTTACTGAGTGCGTCTTCTACTGCCAGCATCGACCCAAAGAAATAGACCATTTCCTTGGCTTCACCGAGTAGTTCGGAGCGAGGTCCAATCTGCGGCCGTAAACCGTCACGGAAGATGGACTCAAGATTACGGGTTGGCGTGACGTGGTAAATCTCACCAGAAATCGGCTCGCTTTGAGCGTGCTCATTCGGAGCATGGTTTTTCACTACGGATTCCTCGCGGCTCGTTTGTTCGCAGGCGCTGATACTGCAATCGCGCCAGATCTCGCCGGAATGTAGGAGGATAAGGTATCCCCATACAAATCGGCTACAGGCCAGAACCTATAAGACGTTTGGAAAATCCCAAATGATATGTCCCACACCATAGCCCACAGTTGCGCTCGCGCTGATTGACCCTACCAGGAACGCAGAGGACCCAGCCCGGCGAGAGCATGTATGTTTGAAATAGGAGGGTAGGGGGAGGGAGCAACCAACCCGGCAGGTGGCCTAAGTTCTCGGCCGGGTTGTTGCCTGACCAACCTATGTAGATGGGTCATGAACCGCTAAGTCCGACCGTGGTCAGTAGACCGTTTTCGATGCCGCTGTTTTGCGTTTCTCAACGAAAGCCGTGACCTCTTTAGAGATGCGCTTTGTTTCCGCGTCATACTCATCATTGATAGCGACTGCTCGCTTAGGGCCGAGCTCGTTGATCAAGCGTTGTGCTTCCAGCGAAACGGCTCTTTGACTGTTCAAGTAATTTGGGTCTATGACATTCATATTGTACGAGTCGCCAATTCGCATAGCGACTTGAGCTCCTTGGGACTCGCACATTACGAATCCGATCTTTTCATACGCTTCTACGAGTGTTGGAAAGCAGCTGAGTGCTATATCGGTGAAGCGTGGTTTCAGGCTGTCAATCATCGCAGTCATGACCCCCTGATTGCGATGTGCTGAGTCAACGCAGATATAATTTATTCCACAAGCAGTTGCGGAGTCATTAGCTCGGCTCAGGGTCATGAAACCTATAACTTTTGATGCGACATTTACAGCGATTACTACTTCAGAATTGATCTGAAGGCTAATTGCTGGATCAAGCTGAAGGGCGATATCAGTCAGCATCCAGGCGCGAACTACGCCGAACATAGGGTGATCAGCGCTGATCGGTCGGTTGACCAAATCTAGGCTATAGCGTTCAGCCATCCGCAGTATTTCTTCCTTCTGCGAATGACTAAGTGTTTTAAGGTTTTTGATTGCAACAACTTCCATGATTACTCCTTTGTGCTCGCTTCGATTATCTGCTTTCAACAATATGCCACTGACCGTCCCAGTTTCGGATTTTGCATTTAGCAGTCATCCCGCGCCCGGTGTGGATACCTTGAACAACTCCTTCACCAGGCCCCGTGTTGGCAAAGTTCACACGCCCACAGTCCTTAAAGGCGACCTGATTCATGAATCCCCCCTGCTCTGCACTGCGTCCTTCCCAGCTGCCGTATCAACCGCTCGCTGGCCGTTTGTGATGCGAATAGCTTGAATCACCGTCGAGCCGTCTTCTGCTTTGCTGTAGCGCAGAGTGCGCTCGTGCTCGATAGCAGCGGTACCGGCTGCGGCCCCCGAATCTCGCGAAGAATCGCAGCCGACCAGCGAGAGGCCAACAAGGGCGTAGATGAACAATTTGCGCATAGATGAAGCTCCAGTGATTTGTCGCATAAGCATGCCAGCGCGGGAGAAAATGCCAACTCAAGTGGGTGCATTTACTGCCCTGGGCGGGAGGGGCGCGCTATATCTTCTGCCGGCGTGTCGGAGGTATGGCCCCAGCAGGCCTCATCAGAACAGTGCAATTTGCTGGCCGCGGTTTAGGTGTGGTGCGGGGAGCGGGGCCGGGTCCTGGTACAGGATGGGCTTAGCATTTTCGGCTGGAGATTCGATGATCTCGCTGGCCACGGCCTGGCTGCGGTTGAGCCTGGCACTCCATAGGCCCAGAACGTGTGCCGGGGTGTACCACAGTTGCCGCTCTTCCAGCGCCAGCGTGTTACCGAGGATCAGAATTGCTGGAATGTGCAGAAGGCTGAGCTGAAGGTAGGTCATGTGAACTGCGCGGGAATCTACATCTTGCGCAGTCACATGCAGGCAGCGCTGGTAGTTGAAACCTTCATCTCGCAAGGCTTCGGCGATTGCGATCACCATAGCCCCCGCACCGCTTGCTGGTTCGTTGACCGTTATAAAGCCTCGCTCATCCAATCGTTTACGCAGATCTGCACCATCCCCAATGAGTTGCGAGGCCATGAGCTTGCAGATTGGATAGGGCGTGAAAAACTGCCCTCTTGCACTATTCCCCAACTCCAACTCGCCGAATACCTGGCCAAGCACATCGTCAGGCCCATATTCCATTGCCATGGTGAGTTCGGCGAGCATCTGGGGAAACCGATGAACCTCGCTCGGCTCATACTTCTTGATGATGCTCAGGTAGCGATTTTCACGCTCATTGCGCTGGGCCAGGTCCACGCTGTTGCTCATCGCTAGAGCTCCCATTTCGCAGAAGTCGGCGAACACATCCCACAAGTGATGGCGGTGGCTGTTTGCGTTGAGCAGGCGAATGAGGTTTTTGCGGTGTTCTGCTGGGCTCGAGGCCTCAGTCTTTGCGTTTGCGACTCTTGATTTAGCCATGGTGCTCATCAGGTGCTATCGGGAAGGTTCCAACGAACCTAACCCGTGGTGATGAGAACCCAAGAAGTCAGTCGATCACGACCTCTCTCGCTGAATCCCAGTCGTTGGGGGAAGCATCTCCAGTGGCGAAGGCAAATCGCATACCCACGGTCGGCCTGCCTTTCTTCATGAGGTATGCCGCAGCGCCTGCGCACATCGACTCGTGCCCCGAGGGGTCATAGTTCCCATCATCGTCCCAGTTGCCACCCCGGCTTGAATGCACGGTCTTGTGACACTGGAAAGTCGAGTGATCATCCTCGATCAGGGTAGAAATAATCCCCTCCAAGCGCCCACGGCTTAGCGGTATGGCTCCCTCCTTCAGAAACGGGCAGTTCGCACATGGTTTTTTCAGTCGGAAGTGCTGCTTGATCGGATTCACTGAACCGCTTCCTTAGCGCGAAACATCAATGGCGAAAACCTCGACTGGATCTGCCCCAAAGTGCGGATGAACGATCGTCGTCAAACGATAGCCCTTCCAGGGCAACACAAGTCTTCGTGCGTCGTCTCCGCGCTTCGGATAGCCACGTGTCAGCTCTATCTGGTCGAAGCTCTGCCCCTCCAAACGCCGACGCCAATAGGGTGTGGCAGCCCGAAACTCTTCCGGTTTCACGCCAGCCTTGATCGCGTCGAAATACTCGCCTTTGAGTGGCAGCGTCAGGGTTCGCATGGAGCGGGTTCCTTTCGGTTCGTTACGGACACGGGGTCAGGCGCTGGGTAGGTCACATTAGTAACCGGCGCAGCGCGGTCGTGCAGTTTCCGCACCGGGCGGCCGTGCGCGGCGTCGGCATAACCCAGGCGGGCGATACGCTGCGCGCGGTAGACCAGGGGCATGCCTGACCAGCGGCGGCCGGCTTCGTAGCGCTTGCGGCCGGCCATATAGGGCACGTCAATATGCAGTGAATCGAGGCCCGCCGACTCGGCACACAGGCGGGCAATGTAGCGGTCTAGCAGGTCGGCACGCATGGGGCGAGTTCCCTCAGTAGCGGGCTGGATTGCCTTTGTACTGCCAGCGCTCGATCAGCGCCGCAGTCCATTCAGGCCCCAGGCGGGCCAGTGCTTCGGCGATAGTGTCATTGCTCTGGTTCAGCAGCTCGGCGCTGTTCGCGGCCAGTGCGACATAGAGGTATTCGCCACGACTCAGGGCACCAACACAGTCAAGGTCGCCCTTGGCCACGCGCAGCGCCAATGCGTCGAGGTAATCCAGTTGATCGGCCATTTGGTCATTCTCCTTCTGTGGTTGGGTGTCGCAATCGGTTGGGTTTGGGGTGACTATTCAGAACGATCGCGTTCAATCCAAAGCTGATCCTGGCGGAACACGATGTAACTGTCCCGAGCCTCGGGCACTACCTTTCTAAACTGCGCATCTGTCATGTCGTCGAGCCGGCTGAGGTCGCCACTAGCGCTTAGCCGCTCAATCACCTCGGTGGTGAGCCCTTCGTAGCGGTTGAGATAGACGATTGCATCCATCCCCGCACGTTTCGCGCTCGCGATTATGGATTTCCAGTTACCGCCGCGATCTTTGCTTCGGCGAATATTCTTCGCCTTCAGATAGGCCCGGATCACACGAGAACCCTTGCCAGCTCGCATGGAGGCCTGTACTGCGGTACCAAAATGAAGCCCACCGTCTACCGTTTTGGACGGATCGAGGGTGTCGAACTCCTCATTGGTTCGATGTTCCAGCAGCAAAGGAGAACCCGAGGAGTCAACCACCACGGAAGGGCTGAGCCATTTTTGAAGTCATCCTCAGCCGAATCTAGTCCGCTGCGCATAGGTTTCCTGTTGGAGAGCTACTAAGATCTATGGATTATCCCACTTGCCAGGCACAACCCAAGCACCTGGCCTGAAGCTGGATTGAACGCACTGGCTGCCCGGACAAGCGAAGAGTGAAAATGGGAAAAGATAAAATTCACTGGAGAATCAGCGCGGAGGATGTCCTGGCCGTTCTGGAGTATTACAACGCCGCTAGCCTGAAGGCCCAACAAACGGCGCTTTCTGGCACGGCGACCCAGCTTGAGAAATTGTTGGGAGGCCCACTGCATAAACTCCTCGAGCCGGAGGAGGCTGACGCCATCCGAAAGGCCGGGGAGATCGTCCGCTCGATCAATATTCGTGTTGAGCACGCCAAAGAGATCAAGCGCCGGGAGGAGAAGCAGAGGGAGGCTCGGCTTAAAGCTCGCAAGGCCCTGATTGACGCCGAGGTTAGAGCTGCATTCCGGAGGCCCCAGGCAACGGCGGAGGACGCAATACGGATTACAACGCTGGCGATGGCGCTTCACCAGGAGAAATTCATCCTGGATTTCTATGATGTCCCAACCATGACAAGTCAGTATCAGGAGCGACTACAGCGAGCGCTCAAGGAAAAGGCACTGGGTGGCTACGTCGATTACGCTCATACAGACATCGTGCGCGGATTATCTGAAACCCTCGACTATCGGCAGAGTGGGAGTCCAAAGGCGGACATCGCGGCCGCACTTAGCTTGTGTGAAAGCTGGAAGCCAAAACACCGGACGGCGCAAGAATTCCTGGAGTTTGTCCATCGTCAAATAGCGATTGAGCACTCGGCCAACGTAGAGAGATTGCCGGTCAAGAAGAAGCCGGCCGGCAGGTAGCCACAGCAAACCTTCTCACAGCAATTCAGGCTGAGCCTGAAGGCGGGCCATGATTCGGCTGTTCAAGGCCCGCCGGTCTGCGGCCATTCTGGCCTCTCTGGCAGCACCTACGCCGTTGAACTGGTTTACGACATAGATCAGGTACAGCGGGTCGCTCGGGCCTACCCAGGCGTTCCAGGCTGCACGGCATTTGGCTCGGGTCTCTGCATTCAAGGCGAAATACGCAGCTCGTGCTTTACGCCACACGGCGGCATGGTTCTGACGCATACGGTCGGTGACCTTGCCCTCGTGAAGGTCACGCAGACGCTTTTCTTCTTCCCAGCTGTGCTGGATCTCGCGAATCTGATCGCCGAAGAGTGGCAGTGATTCAGCTTCCCGCGCCTGTTTGCGCTCAAAGGCCTTCTTCATCATTTTGCGGCGAGAAACCTTGCCTGAACGGCGAGGATAGCGCGGCGCGCTCAGCGCGCCCCTGCTCTCGCTGCCTCCTTCTGGGGTTGGGCGCTATCGGTCGGGGTGTCGGAATAGGCGTAGCCATCGGCTCGCTGGATCAGGGTGCAGTGGCGGTGGTGGATGCCCTGCACTACGCCATCAGGCGTCTGGATGTTGAAGCTGCCGGTCTTGCGCACGGCGACGCGACCCTGGTGGGTGCCAGCCTTTTGCCGGTCGGCACCTCGGCGCGCACCTGATCGCCGGTCTGGAAACCGAAATGGCGTTTCTGTCGGGTCAAATAGCCGCGTGGAAAACCGTGGGCGGTAAGGCGGGTGCGCTGGTACTCGCCGCGTCCGGTGGCCTTGATCGCCAGCGTGGGGCGTTGCCAGTGCTCGATGGCCCTGATCTCACCGACACTGGCTGCATCGAGCGCGTGGGTCTTCGGAAGGCCGAGGCATCGTCGGTTAAATTTGGTTTGCGCCCCGGTGCCCGTGGTGACCGACAGGCCGGTATCCAGCAGGGCACGGAACAGGGCATTGCGGGTGGCGTTGACGGCGGCGGCATCCCGAAGTGGGACTTTGGCTTTCGCCTTGATTCGGGCCAGCAGCTCTGGCCTGGCCTTCAGGAACACCTCGACTGGCTGGTTGCCCTTGCGCTGATTACAGGGCCGGCAGGCCAGGGTCAGGTTGGGCACCCGGTCGCTGCCGCCGGCACTGCGCGGAACGATGTGCTCGATCTCCAGCGGCGTATTTTCAGCGTCGCAGTAGGCGCAGCAGCGGCCCCACTTCTCCAGCAGGTATTCACGCACCTCGTAGCCGGCCAACTCGCCCTGCTGGTATTGGACGCCGCTGATCTCCGGGTTCTGTATGGCCTGCATGTCGAACTTGACCCGCTCGACTGCCAGATCGCTGATCGGAGCCCAGTTACGCATCCGCCCGACCCAGCCCAGCGTGGTGTCCAGCCGGTGGCGCAAGCTTGGCGGCAGCCAGCCTTCCGGCCGGGTGCGGTTGTCGAAGCGCGGTGTGCGGTGGCGCAGGTTCTGACCACGGCGGCGACGGCGAAACGCCGCCCGCTGCTGCATGGCCTGGCGAATCGCTGCGCCCCGATGGGCCAATTCCATCAGTGAGAGAACAGACACCCGCTGGCCCTTCTGGCGTACCAAGGCAATGCCAGTGAATTTGCTGCCCGGATCGAACTTGAGCGTCAGCGATTGCAGCGCGCTATCGGCCTGCCGCCGATCCACTAGACGGATCACGAACGGCACCTGCCGGTGTATGCGGGCGCGACCGCGCTCCAGCAACAATCGCGCTCGCTTCTCGCTGCATGGCATCAACGGCGTGCCTGTCTTATCCAACACATAGACCGCCACGGCGATCCTCCTTTGAACTATGCCCTTACGGGCCTGGTGACGGAGCCTTGCGGCTCGCTCCCCTCGGGAATGTCTGCACCCGGCTCCCGCTGTCGCGGCGGTCGGAATCTTCGGCGTTTTACCTTTCGCCAGCATGATCCCGACCTTCCAGTGCCCGGAACTGAGGAAGCATTCCGGGGTGGGTCGGTTCGACCTGGTGCAAACGGAGCGGGTTAATACCGCTTTCCCTGGTCAACCCAGCCTGCTTTCACAAGCTCCGACCTTCAGGCCGGGGTAGTTGACTCGCTCTGTGACAGTGCGTTTTTCCTGACGTAGCAGGTACTTCTTGAATCTCATGACCGACACTCCAGCGCCCGGCGGGTAAGAGCGGCCAGCAGCAACCCCAGGGCGCACCAGGTGGCCAACATGAGTAAGCCGAGGAGTGCGATGCCAGCGGTGCCGAAAAGCCCGCCAAAAAGCAGCAGGAAGGCCTGAGGCGCGGCTGCGAACACCCCAGACCAGATCAGCGTGGCATTGGCCACCCCGGCTAGGAACATGAGCCATGCAAGGTATTCCGGCAAATAGCTCGACTTGAATGAAGGGGACTGCATGAGGCAACTCCTTGTTGTCAGAGGGGGAGATGCCTTCAGGCTATTTCCATTCCGGAATATCCCAAGCCAACAAAAAGCCCGGCGCACCGGGCTGAGATTGCTCTAGGTGCTAGTCCTCAAAATGCAAGCTCTTGCTGGCGGTCTGCGTAGCCGCACCAACGGGCGAAGCAGTCGGGATTTCCTACCTCCATCTCTATGTTTCCCGCATAGCCGTGGGTGCGCGCGTCACGGATCAGCTCTGCGATAACTTCGGGACTGTCTCCCATCTCGAAGCAGGTATCAAAAGTACGCTCGCCCAGCCCTTCAAACCCACGATCCCACAACTGGTAGCTGGTGATCTCATGCACGAGATTGTAGCGGTAGGCCAGCTGAACAAAGCGCACACGAGCTTTGAAGCCCGAAGCGGTTGTAAGGCCTACCTTGTCGCGTAGACCAAACAGTTCGGTGATGGTGGCGGTGGTGTAAGACATATGGCGATCCGAGTTATCCAGGAGATGCCATCAGGCTACGGCATGAGCTGGGAATCCCAACCAGACTCAACGAGCCACGGGAGGGGCGATGCCAAGCGGCGGCATGATCAGGATTTCGTAGACAGAAGGGGGCAGGGGATCAATTTGCACCCTGATGCCGGTGTATTGGGCTGAAGGCCTCCCATCCAGAGGAAAAACGCCGTGGGGAATTTCAGGATCGGTGCCGAGCCACATCCGGGCGCGGTAGTCGACCCGGTAAATCCCAAGCTCGATCCAGTAGTGGGGAGAAACGGCCCGGCCAGCAACGAGCAGTTGGCCAAGCATGCCTTGGTAGGGTTTTGCGTTCACTTGAAGGGTTGCGTCACCAAAACGCCTTTGCGTGCTCGGGTGCATCAAGAAACGCCTGAAAATCTGCCAGTTCCTTCGCTGCCATAGCCTCAGCATTGGGCGGCTCAATGACACTCCAGACCGAACGTCCTTCTTGTTGCTGAAGGTAATACCGATGGCGAGTGCAGCCCTGCTGAATCACTGTGCCTGGGAGTGCCATATCATTGAGATTTTCCACACCTTCGCAGATATCGACGCAAAAGGTATTTCGGCGAAAACTCATCGTTCCGCCCTGCCAAGGGCCGTCGATCAGTGGATGGTGGGTATCAGATGCTTTGGCGGCCATATTCCTTTCCTTCACTTTCGCGGGCGCGAAAATCGCGCCTCTCTCAGCTGCCTCGGCCCAGTTCGATTAGGGCTGGGCTTGGGGGTACCTGGTGCGGTTTTCCTTACCAGCCGGCGTAGTTCGTGACCAGGTGACCCCAGTCGGACAGAGCCGAATGCTCGCGAAGAATTTTCAGTGCCTCGGCCGCGTGGATCTTTGTGGGGCAGCCGCCAGTCAGGAACATCTTGTCCTTCCCTTGGCGGTACAGGTGCATGATTGTCAGCGTCATCACTTGCTGGAGAGGAGTCATGGAGCGATAGGACTTGCGCATGGCCTTGAGTGCATCCGGGATCGCACTCCAGTCACCGGCCCAGTCATAGCCACGGGGACGCATGCTGTAGTGATCCCCATTGCTTGGGTATTTTTGATCGTGCCGCTCAAAACACCCTTGGAGCTGATACTTGTCGACGATGCCCCAAACAGCATGACCGAAGATGCGTGCTCGAGCATCGGAACCATCGAAGGATGGCAGTTGCGCACCGCATACGATGGCTAGTGCCGCATACTCTGCGTAATCCATGCTCGGGATCTTGTCGACCAGATCAACCAGGGTGTAGCTTGGAAACCGACCAGCAGCAAACGTAGGGTTCACAGCTGCGTATGCGGCCAGAGCTGCCGGCTGCTGGGAATGGTGAATGTAGGCTTCACTGGCCGTTTGCACGTCAGTCAATGACCACACGCCTTCAGCGACTTGGTGCACGCCAAAATCGGTCAACAGTTCCTTCGCATTTGCGACATAGTGTGCTGCTGTAACCATGACTCATCCTCTGGATTAGGCTCTTCTACTGGCTCAGCCCCGGCGAAGTCGGGGCTTGGGGGGCTGGGCGTTTTCCGTCAAGCGGCCGCTTGATCGGCCTGAGACATGATCGCCTTGGCCGCGTGGTTGATCATGTAGAGCTGAGCATAAAGGCTGTCGCAGGTCTTCGTTATGCGGTGCTCGTACCATTCTTCACCCAGGCAAAGCACCTCGGCATTGTCGCGCATGAACTGGTGCGCTTCCTCGGTGCAGCCGATCTGTTCGGCAGTATCAAAGAGGTCGTCCCAGTGCATCCAGCGATCATCGCCATTATCGAGGTCGCGGCGATGAATCAGGGTCAGCGCCCGAAACTCCTGCCAGTGCGAACCACGAACCAGATCAGCATCCTGAGCCCACGCCGGCAGGGTGTCCCAAATTTCCTCAGAGCACTCGTCATGCAACGCCCTGCAGATGCTCGACACCAGCACCTGACGGAATAGGGTTGTGCTGAATACCTGCTTTTGTGGGACTCGTTGAGCTTGGTGTGCAGGTAGTAAGTGACGTCATCGCCCGCCAGGAACGATATGCCATAGCCCAGGCCGACACTGAACGTCAGGTCGCCGATATCGCCGACAACGGCGATTCCGAACCGGGTCATCATTATGTCGAAGGCATAGGCGGTGGTGCTCTCGGCCTTGCAACGCCAGACCTCAACGTCGGCCTGCTTCACCAGGCAGGTGTACTGGTGATTTTTGAGCTTTTCGGCGGCACGGGCCTTGCGCTCGGCCTCTGTCTGCCGGCGATCTTCGATGTAAGCCGCTCGCGTTGTTTCAACATTCATGATCCGTTCCTTGACTGCATGTGGGTGACAAAAGATTCAGCTATGAGCGTACTGCGGCTAGCCGAAAACCCAATGGCTGGTGGAGCGACAGTGCGTTGCTCAAAGAAAAAGCCCGCCGAGGGCAAGCCTGGCGGGCTCCGGTAATAAAACGAGCAGCTTCAGCGACACCACAGACGAGACAGGAGGGGGGAGGAGTGCCTTGGGAGCGTAGCTTCTACCATGAAGCTGCCCAGGGCCTAATTTACCATGACTCGCTGCGGTCTTCTGCTCTCTCAGGAGAACAGCGATTTGATTGCCGAGAGAAGGCTTCGCCTCGGCGCTTCTGGTTCCACTGGGGTGCATGCTGCACGGTAGGCTGCCATCAGGCGAACATCGTTGGCCAACATCCGGTAGACGCACTGGTTTGCGTCTGGGGTCGGCTTATGCAGCTGGTACCCATGATGTTTGCTGATAAACAAAGCAACCGCGGCACTGCGGGATCGGCCGGCCTGGCAATTGACAGCGATATTTTCCCCTCTATCTGCAATTTCTCGTATGCGCTCCCGCAGCACGTCAGCCTTGCTGCTGAGCAGGTAATCGACGTAATTCCGCTCAAAATCTGGCCCGTATATCTCAATGACTTCTTCGTCAAAGCCAGCATCAATGAAGTGGTGGTAGCTCACGCTCTTCCAGCGTGCTTCGTCGATGCAGGCCTGATCTTCAAGGCCATCAGATATCGATATCAGATGGCAGTCAGGGCCTGGCGAGTATGCTTCAGCCTCGCTGCGCGATAAGAAGGTGCAACTGGGTATGGTTCGGTGCATTTTTCTCTCCGTTGCCTCCGGCATGTCTACTGGGTTACCGAGGCCCTGAATTTCGATACATCGCTGCGCTGGGCTTCCACTACGTTCTGTAGTTTTCCGACATGAAACGCGGCAATGACCGGGCTCTGAAGAAAAGCAACACCGGGAATGGTGTTTGGCAGCAGCGCCGTAACCTTGGTATGCAAATGTGCCCGGATCGGCTCATACCATGGCGCGTAACCACCCTCTCTCTTTTGGCTCGGATTGCGGTAGATGGATTGTCCGTCACCCTCTGGCAGCTTGAGCATTTTCCGACACTCCAGTGACTCGTAGCTGAAACAGCCGATTTTCATATCACCGTCCAAGATGCCTTGACGCAGAGCACTTACCTCGGACGTTGCGAAGATGAAGGACATGCCCAGCACGATCAGGAAGAAGCCGGCCACGCGCAGACTTAGCAGTTGCCCTAGCCCATACAGCGCGAGTAGTCCCCCCATTACGGAGCCATGCCAGTAAAGACCAACTCGAGGGCTGAGGAACGATGCGTTCCGCATATCTTCGTTGGTGATCGGCACCTGGAAGGTCAACCAGGCGGATGCGAGGACGCAGATCGCCAGCCACGCGAAGATCAGCAAGCCAGCCGTCGCGATGACAATGCTCATGAGCTTTTCAGCCTGAGTTAGCAGGGCCAGCTTGGGCATACCGGAAGAGGGAATTTCTGTGGACATTGGTAGATTCCTTTTTCAATGACAAAGCCCGCGAGCTGGTCAGGCTTGCGGGCTTCGTGTGGGAGGAAGGATTACTTCTTGGCGTCGATGAACGGCAGGGTTCCGCCTGGGAGTACCGTGGTAGGCAGCACGCCGTTCCAGCGCTCGGCTTTGGTAAGCTCGACCAGGCCGGGGTTGCTGCCCAGGGCGCGGGCGCGGGCGTCGATGGCTTTTGCTTCCGCTTCACCGCGCAGCTGGATGCTTTCCGCTTCGGCACGTGCGGCGGCCAGTGCCGAATCCGCGGTAGCCTGGGCCTGGGTGACGACAATCCGCGCCTGGATCTGCTCAGTGGCCAGTTGCTGCTCACGAGTCTTCACGGCAACCTCAGCGCGCATGCGTTCTTCGATCGACTTCTCGTAAGCGTCACTGAAGTCGATGTTCTCGACTTGCACACTGTCGATCACCACCGGCCCACTGATTGCGCCCTTGATTGCGGCGGCGATATCGGCAACCAGCTTGCCGCGTTGCTGTACCGCGTTGACGGCGGTGTACTGACCGAAGACGTTTTCTACCTGTGTCGGGACATGGCGGCTGATCGCCCTTGTCAGCAGGCCTTCCAGATCGGCGTAGCCCTTGTAGACATCCGCGACCTCGCCTGCCGGCACGTGCCAGCTGACCGAGACCGACAGCGTTGCAGCCTGCTGGTCACGGCTGTACGCCTGCAAGCCGTCCCACTTGGTGGCGTTGTTCTGTATCGAGATCGCTTTGGCGCTGTCGATGAAGGGGATTTTCCAATGCAGCCCAGGATCTGCCACCTCCATAAAGGCACCGTTGCGCAGGACTACTGCGCGCTCTTTCTCGTCGACGGTATAAAACGAACCCAGCAGCAAACCCACACCAATAACGGCCACAACGGCAATCGAGCCGAGAGCCAGGGGAGATCTGGAAGAGGATGAGAAATTGTTGAATTGCATACTGATGATCCTTGGTGGTTGGTCGGCGGATAGTTTGTTAGGTAATGGCTGAAGGATGTCCCGATTTCAGGCGGTTTTATCGCCTGAAAGCGGGCTTCGCTGTTTGCGGTTGTGCGGTGTTTTTCTCCTCGGTTTCGGTCGCGTTGCATTGGCCACGCTATAGGCATGCCTGAAAAACCCAAGTCACCTCGATACGGCCGGCTACCTGGCTGATTGAGTCGTAGGGGCTGACAGCGCGAAAAAAGGCGACACAAATGGTCGCCTGAGTTCTATGGGCCTCCGTTTAGAGGCTCTTCAACACACCCCAATGAACTGGGCGGCGATCCGCCTTTTCCAGTGCCTCCGCTGCTACCGAGGCTTGCTCGTGCGAACTCCACACGCTGTCGGAGCAACGCTCAACTCCGTGCTCCTGGTCTCGGAAAATCAGGTCAAAGGTCGGAGCCTCGTACTGGTCAGAGATATCCCGCACTACAAAGCGCTCGTGCTCTAGGTGATGTGGCACAGCGGATGCGGCGCTCACCGGCACGATCCTGCTTTCAGGGGAGCTGAGGATGCAGTTCCCGCGGGGACTCCCTGCTGCTCCGCAGAATGACTCTTGCGGGGGCAGCTCGAAGCCGAACCCTCGCGCTCTGGTTGGGAGATGGACGTTTCGATGTTGCAGCGACCGATCTCAATTCCAAGCTCATTACTGGCCTGTTGGGAGAGATCTTGCAAAGCATCCTCAACCGCTAGTTCGAGTTTGGCCTTCAGCCGAGAAAGCGCTTGTGGTGAGCCAGTAACTCCAATGGACAGGCTGAGGGTAAGTCCAGCCTGATGCCGAGCCTGGGGCGTGACGACCTGCATAAATGGTTCTCCGTATAGGTTGATCTGCCTCCTTCTCTCACGATCGTTGAGAATCCCAAGATCCAACGGCCTGTTCAGGATCGCCTCTCCTCAGTGTTTAATAGCCGGGAATCAATCTTTTAACGGAAATCCCATGGATCAAAGCCTTGAAGTCTTGGAGCGAACGCTGCAAGCAAGCATCAAAGAGCAGCGTGCAGCACGTCGCTGGAAGAACTTTTTCCGGCTCGCGACCCTTGGGCTGGTCGTGACTGCTTTTGTGGTCGGAGGAAGGGCAGACCTTGATGGCATCGGCGCCGATGTGCCGGTAACAGCGAAAATCAAAGTGAGGGGAGTGATTGCGGATGGGGAGGAAGCGAGCGCTGAGAACCTGAAGCGTAGCCTCGGCAAGGCCTTTGAAAGTGAGAATACGAAAGCTGTGATTTTGGAAATCAACAGCCCAGGCGGTAGTCCCGTCCAAGCAGGCCATGTTTACGACGAAGTTCGCCGCTTGCGTGCACTGCATCCAGACACGAAGGTTTATGCCGTCATCACAGATCTGGGGGCCTCCGGTGGCTATTACATTGCCAGCGCAGCCGATGAGATATTTGCGGACAAGGCCAGTTTGGTCGGATCGATCGGTGTAACCGCGGCGAGCTTTGGTTACGTCGAGCTCATGCAAAAGCTTGGGGTCGAACGCCGCTCCTATACGTCCGGCGAACACAAGGCCTTCCTCGATCAATTCCAGCCTCAAAATCAAGAGGAGACGAAGTTCTGGGAAGGGGTGCTCAAAACAACCCACAACCAATTCATTCGCTCGGTTGAGGCTGGGCGGGGAGAGCGTTTGAAAGCGAAGGAGAATCCCGACCTATACTCGGGGCTGATATGGACTGGTGAGCAAGCGGTAGGACTGGGACTGGTTGATCGCCTGGGTGATTCTGACTACGTGGCTCGTGAAGTCGTAGGTGTGAGCAAGATCGTTGACTTCACCCGCAAACAGAATCCCCTGGATCGCTTTGCCAGCAAGATCGGCGCTTCGGTTGCCGAACACCTCTCATTGCGGCTTGGGTTCGACGGCCTGAGCTTGCGCTAAAGCCCAGCAGGAACCCGGCCAGGCTAAGCAGTATCTGCCCCGTCCAGAGATGGACGGGGCATTTTAGCCGCGCTTGAGTTGATCACGCAACTGAGTGGGTAGATTGCGAATAGTCAGCGTGCCGGCATTCTCGTCGTAGTCGATCTTGGAGCCCAGCAGGTGGGCCTCGAAGCTGATCGACAGACCTTCGGCGCGGCCGGTGAAGCGGCGGAATTGGTTGAGGGTGCGTTTATCCGCTGGAATCTCAGGCGACAGCCCATAGTCGCGGTTGCGGATGTGATCGTAGAACGCCTTTGGTCGATCTTCATCGATCAGCCCGGACAGCTCCTCCAGCGTCATCGGCTCGCCCAACTTCGCCTGGCTGGTCGCGTAGCCAACCAGAGTATTAGTCTTCTCCCGCGCCTGCTCCTCGGGCAGATCCTCGCTCTCGACGAAATCGCTGAATGCCTTGAGCAAGGTGCGGGTTTCACCGGGGGCGTCTACACCCTCCTGGCAACCGATGAAATCACGGAAGTAGTCGGAGACCTTTCGACCGTTCTTGCCCTTGATGAACGAAATGTACTGTTTGGACTGCTTGTTGTTCTGCCACTCGCTGATGTTGATGCGCGCTGCCAGGTGCAGTTGGCCGAGATCCAGGTGCTTGGCTGGGGTCACGTCCAGGGCGTCGGTCACCGCCACGCCGTCGCTGTGGTGCAGCAGGGCGATGGCCATGTAGTCGGTCATGCCTTGCTGATAGTGGGCGAACAGGACGTGGCCGCCGGTGGAGAGGTTCGATTCTTCCATCAGCTTTTGCAGGTGCTCTACGGCTGCGTGAGTGAAAGATGTGAAGTCCTGGCCGCCCTCGATGTACTCCTTCAGCCATCGGCTGAAGGGATAAGCGCCGGACTCCGCATGGAAGAGCCCCCAGGCCTTGCCCTGCTTTGCGTTGTAGCTCTCGTTTAGATCGGCGAGCATGTTGTCGATGGGTGGCGACACACCCAGCTCGCTGTCGCGGGCGTGCAGGACGGCTGGAGTACCATCAGGTTTTTTGTCGATCTGATGAACGATGATGTGACGGATTGGCATGAGCAAAGTCCCTGTAGTTTTGGGGTTAGTAAGGCGTTTCGTGGGGGTGTTTCGACAAATGGGCGGTGAGCACTTGCTTACTGAAGTCGGTCAGGATTTCAGGAGCGAGAACGGAACCGGTGATTGCAGCGGCGGGGCGAAAAATCCTCTTGCCGGAAGCCGTGAGCCAATCGAACACCATGAAGTGTTGGTGCGCTCCAGTTTTGAGAGGCGGCAGCGCCTGCCAGGTCATAGTTGAACTGGCGTATAGCGACAGTGCTGATATGACGGTTTGCGACTCCCCTGCATTGCGGCTCCGCTCGGGCAGAGCGTCATAGGCGCTGAGGGTTGCGCCGAGAACATCAGCGGGCTGAAGTCCGTCAAGATTCTTCAGATCCTCGCCGCCCTGCATTGCTCGATAGCCGTCCAGCGTCAGCTGGCCAACGAGTCGGGGGCCAGCAACCAGGTTGTATGAGTACAGCCAGAATCCAACGGCATTTCGTGCGCCGGCTGCGTCATTATCGATAACCCAGCTTGCATCCCGCAGCGACTCAGCAAACTTGCGAGCGCGCGCCTTTCCTACGTCATCCATCTACGACTCCTATCTCTTGGCCTGCGTCGACGCCTGTGCGAAAGCTCAGGCAATGTCGAACACAGTTGCACGCCGGCCGGAAAACCCAAGTCGAGATGCGAGCATCAGGAAGAGCCTGCATCGGCGCATTGGCAGGAAAAAATATCCGTCTCAATCAGGCTGCGCTCTGTTGCCGTCTCCATTCCACGGATCGAGCACCTGGCTTGGGTTATTTCGAAGCGATGGTTTCCTACCTGTAGTTCTTACAGCGGGAAACCTCGATGCAGCTCCGACCCTACCAACAACAGCAGGATTTTGAACTCCGCAAGGGCATAAGCCTTGGCGCGATCATTCAGATGCTGAT
This sequence comes from Pseudomonas poae, assembly GCA_004000515.1. Classification (GTDB taxonomy): domain Bacteria; phylum Pseudomonadota; class Gammaproteobacteria; order Pseudomonadales; family Pseudomonadaceae; genus Aquipseudomonas; species Aquipseudomonas cremoris. The sequence continues at coordinate 80,055 of CP034538.1, read as the reverse complement.
GAGTCCTACGGGCTCCGGTAAGACAGAGGTGGCCAAGCACATCATTGCCGGTGCGCAGGCGAAGAACCGGAGGGCCTGGTTCATCGTCGACAGCGTGAAGCTGCTCGATCAGACGCTTGAGCGGTTCCACAAAGATGGATTGGTCGCCGGTGCGATTCAGTCAGACCATCCCTGCACTGACTATCGAAAGCCCATCCAGGTCGCAACGATCCAGAGCTTGCGTCCGCGCCTGGACTACATGCTCAACCACCACAAACCACACCTTGTTCTCATTGACGAGGCGCATGTCATCCACGAAGCCCACATTGAGCTGATCACGTGGTGCCGGCGGAACAAGGTGCCAGTTATCGGGCTCAGTGCTACCCCTTGGCGGCGAGGCCTGGGCCGCATCTTTGACAGACTGGTCAACTGCATCTCCCTTTCCGAGCTGACAGACCAAGGTTTCCTTGTCCCTACACAGTGCTACGCGCCCTCCGTGCCTTCGCTGAAGGGGGTGAGCACGAAGCCGAATGGTGACTGGATCGAGGACGAGCTTGCCACGGTCATGGGTGACGCCAAGCTGCTTGGTGACGTGGTAACGCACTGGAAAGAACTGGGTGAAAACCGCAAAACAATGGTTTTCGCCTGCAACGTCCAGCATTCCAAGAAGCTCGCTGCTGAGTTTTTAAAAGCTGGGGTTGCCGCAGCTCATATCGATGGCTATATGCCGCCGCATGAGACCGAGGAGATCTTGCGCCAGTACAAGGCGGGCAAGATAAGGGTCTTGGTCTCAGTGGCTATGCTGATCAAGGGGTTTGATGACCCCTCGACCAGTTGCCTCGTGATAGCGCGGCCTACCAAGTCCCTGATGCTTCACTACCAGATGATTGGCCGCGGGCTGCGACTCTCGCCTGAAACTGGAAAAATCGACTGCATTATCATTGACCACTCCGGGAACCTCTTGCTTAACGGGAAGCCAACGGACGAGGTGCCCGACGCCATGGACAATGGGGAAGGGGAGCGTCTTGACCGCCGCCCGCAGGACAAAGGCGATCAGGAGAAAAAAACCAAGCCATGTCCGAAGTGCAGCTTTGTTTTCAGCGGATTGCTCTGTCCGAAGTGTGGCAACGAAATCGTAATACCGGATGGGGTGGCGGTGGCCACCGGCAAACTGGTGAAGCTAGACGATCGACGCAAAGTGCTCGGGCCGACCAGTAAACAGCACACTTTCTGCGAGCTGCTTGGGTACGCCCGTGAGACCGGCAAGAAAGACGGGTGGGCTCAGTACGCATACCAGGCATACATGAAAGAGCTGCCAGATCGCGCATGGATCGGTACCGTGCAACCCAAACCACCGAGTGAAGACATGAAAAGCTGGGTGAAGGGCTATAACGTCCGTCGCGCCAAAAGCAAACGCCGATTCGGGTGAGCCGGCGGCTTGGGATTATCTAGGCTGCGCGGAAAACCCTGGCGTTCAGGCTGGGGCTGAATAGCGCGTGCCGCGTAGCGACCCTTGGGTTTTAGATAAGCCGTGGCAGAGTGGAACCATGAACCACACGAAGACCCTCCAAGTTCGCGTTCGAGACAAGCACGCCCCGCTGCTGCGGCAGATGGCGCGCAGCGTGAATTTCGTCTGGAACTACCTGAATGAACTCAGCCATCGCTCAATCCGTGAGCGTGGGGTGTTTCTGTCTGCCTTTGATCTGCATCCGTACACCAAGGGCGCAGGTAAGGAACTTGGCCTGCATAGCCAGACGCTGCAATACGTCGCGGCTGAATACGTCACCCGGCGCAAGCAGTATCGCAAGGCGAGGCTGAACTGGCGCAAGTCTGGTGGTGTGCGGCGGTCGCTCGGGTGGGTGCCGTTCAACACCGCGGCTGCCAGTTGGAAGAATGGCCAGATCTACCACAACGGGTACTATTTCAAGGTCTGGGACAGCTACGGGCTGGGCCAGTACCGCTTCCGTTCCGGCAGCTTCAGCGAAGACGCTCGAGGCCGCTGGTATTTCAATGTCGTCGTCGAGCTGGATACCCAGCTATCAGCGGGGCAAGGGGCAGTTGGCATCGACCTGGGCCTGAAGGACGTGGCCACCTGTAGCGACGGGCAGCGACTGGAGAACGGCCGTTTCTACCGCGACCTGGAGCCCAGGCTGGCGAAAGCCCAGCGTGCCGACAAGAAGGCTCGTGTGCGGGCCATCCACGCGAAGATCGTCAATCGGCGCAAGGATGCCTTGCACAAATTCAGCCGCTCGCTGGTCGAGCGCTGCAACATGATCATCGTGGGCGATGTCAGCCCGCAGAAACTCGTCAGAACCACCATGGCCAAGTCGGTGCTCGATGCCGGCTGGGGTCAACTGAAAACGATGCTGGCCTACAAATGCGCGCACGCAGGCATCGTCTTCAGGGTCGTGAACGAGGCGTACACCACCCAAACCTGTAGCTGTTGCGGTGCATTGCCCGCCAGCAGGCCGAGAGGTATCGCAGGGCTTGGAATAAGGGAATGGATCTGTGAGTGCGGTGTCACTCACGACCGCGATGTGAACGCGGCCAGGAACATTCTCGCGCTCGGGCATGAGCGTCCTGTAGAGGGAATCTTCCGGCGTTTAGGCCGGGGAGGATGTCAACCAGAGCCATGTTTCACAGCTATCAGCTGGGACTGAACACCATGCGACTTTTCAACAACCAAGGAGTAAAGCGAATGAATCGCCAAGAACTCGTGAAAGCGATTGCCGACGAAAGCGGGCACAGCCAGTCAACCGTGGAGAGGTGCTGAACAGCCTCATCTCGACTGTTCAAGATGTCGTTGCCGGCGGCGACAAGGTTAGCCTCGTGGGCTTTGGTACTTTCGAGTCGACCAAGCAGGCCGAGCGTCAGGGCCGTAATCCGTCTACCGGGGCTCCGATCACCATCGCTGCCTCGATCAAGCCAAAGTTCACCCCTGGCAAGTCCTTCAAGGATCGCGTCAACCAGTAAGCCCCTCCAGCCGCCCCGATCTGGGGCGGCGTCTGCGTAATTCAGACCAAAAAACCGCCCGAAACCAGACATTTCCCCGCGACCTGCATGAAACGATCTCCTCACCTAAGGAGACTCACATGCCCAGCGAAAAATATCCTCCGGCGATATGCCGATCACCACTCATTGACTACCTGGCAGGCATCGGCTCGCACGCGGTCATGATTCTGACGTTCAGGCACAGCGGCGAAGAGCTGCGCTCGATATCCAGTCGTCACACTGCTGGCTTGATGGCAGTTGCGGTTGGCATGGTCGTCGCCTGTACCCACTTCGCCCCAAGCTCCAGCTCCACGCATAGCTTGGCGCTTTACACACTATTTCCCCTCCTCATAGCAGCAGCAGCCTTACGCACCTTCGGAATGCATGCCGTTGCAGGGTATGCGACGTTCCTGGTGGTGACAGAGCCGGTAGCCCTGGTTGTTCGCCATCTCCCAATGGGCGACCTGATTGATGCCGTGTTTTCGTTCTGGTGCTTAGCAGCGCTGTCTGTCTACGGCGGCAAATGTGCAAAAAACAGAATGGAGTCGCCTCAATGAAGTCGACCGCAGAACAGCTCCCCATCATCGAATACCAAGGTGACCATCTGGTGGTGAAGGCCTATGCCGGGTGCGGCAAGACGACAACGCTTGTTGCCTACGCCAACCATCACAGCCACTTGCGCATGCTCTATCTGGCGTACAACCGCGCTATCCGGGATGAAGGCGCGGAGAAGTTTCCGAAAAACGTAGTGTGCAAGACATCCCACCAGTTGGCCTGGCCGCAGTTTGGCCGACACTATCAGCACAAGCTCGGGAACATCCGTCTGACGGATGCTGCCGGGCTCCTCAAAACACGGAACTGGGGAGATGTTCGAGACGCTATCGCTGTGCTCAATGCCTACCTTTCGAGCGCTGACGAAGAAATCAGTGAGGCGCATTATTTTGCTGCGCTCAGCGAGGAAGAGGCAGCGGAGCACGGAGCCGATCACCTCGACCGGACGATAAATTCTGCCCAGAAACTCTGGGACGAGATGATCGATACCGAGAGCAAATTCCCCTGCCAGCATGACGCATACCTGAAGCTCTTCCAGCTCAGTAATCCCCAGCTGCCGTATGACGTGATCCTTTTCGATGAGGCGCAGGACAGTAACCCCGTAACTGCCTCCCTGGTCGCTGGTCAGAAGGCGAGGAAGATATTTGTCGGCGACAAATGGCAGCAAATCTACCGTTGGCGAGGGGCTGAGAACGCACTTGATACGCAGATTGTGCAGGGCGCGGCGTCGATGTTCTTGACCAACTCGTTCCGGTTCGGGCCGATGATTGCCGGCGTAGCCAATGCGATCCTCAAACAGCAAGGGGAAACACGTCCCCTGGTTGGGTTTGGTGCCCGCGACAAAGTGACGACATCGCTGCCCTCTGGATGTAACCACTACACCGTGCTCAACCGCACGGTGATCGGCGTGATCATGACGGCCATTGATGCTGTATCTGACGGCCAAGTTGTCTACTGGAACGGGGGGATTGAGGCATACCAAATCTCCGACCTCGAGGATGTTTACCATCTGAAGGTCGGCCGCAAGGATGAGATCCGCAACAAGCGCCTTTTCGGGCAGTTCAGCGACTTTGGAGGGTTTGCCGAAGCGGCAGAGGAGTCGAAGGATGCCGAGATGAATCGGATGCTCAGGATACTCAAGGAGCACAACGACATTCCGAAGTTGATCTCGGCGCTACGCCGCAACTCAACGGATGATCCTCTTGATGCAGATGTGATTGTGAGCACCTGCCACCGCTCGAAGGGGCTGGAGTGGGATGTGGTTGTCTTGGAAGAAGATTTCCCAGACATCTTCGACGAAGAGAAGATCACCCCTGATCAGCGGGTTGATGAGTTGAATTTGCTCTATGTCGCAGCCACAAGAGCAAAGAAGGTGTTGGTGATCAACAGCATCACCCAGGTCGTGATCCAAAAAAGTCACGCTGAGGCCAAGCGGGAGATGGAAGCAGCAGCGGGGCAGCGCGCATGATCTACCTCTATCTCGCGCTTTTACTGGTGCCGGCCGGCGCGATTTTTGTCTGGGGTAAGCTGGTGTCACAGTTTTCGGTAAAGACGTGGATCGTCTATCGGAACACTGGAATCATCGGCGGGCCTGTACATGAAATGGCGCACGCGATTGCATGCCTGCTCTTCGGCCTGCGAATCAGGAAGCTTGCTCTATTCGCACCGGATGCAATCACTGGGCAGCTGGGCTACGTCGAGTTTTCCTACAGCCCGTTTTCTCTGCGCAACTCGATTGGTCTCCTTGTTCAGGGCATAGCGCCCTTGTTGGCCGGGGGCGCAATCGCCGTTATCTCCCTTGGCACATCATACGATCAGAGCCTTCCCGACCAGGGATTGGTGCCGTTGGTTGTCTGGATCGGCGCTGTGGCCACCGGTTCTGTTACCGCGATCGTCGACTTGGGTACTGGCTCATTGCAGGGGTTTGCTCTGGCGTTGCTCGTCCTAGTTATCTCGATGCACGCCATTCCAAGCACTGCCGATATCGCCCTGGGTCTCAAGGGCTTTGCCATCATCGCGGTCGCTTTCGGCGGCTTGGTCTTCTTGCTCCAGATGATCCCATTCCAGGGAGAAGGCGTTGCAATGGCGTTCATCATTAAGGCCGCGGATTTTGTGACGCGTTATCTCGAGATCGGGATGTGGCATGCGCTCAACGGCGCAGTAACGGTGGTGACCCTATCTGTAGTCGCGAGCGTAGTGCTGATCCTGCTCCCAGCGTTTTTCTTCCATCTCAAATCCTTCTGGGATGGAGCCCGTGGCCATGTTTGAGCACTTATGGTGCATGCAATCGCGGGTGCATTAGGCCCGAGCAATTCACGAAGTCAAGGAAATTATATGCCCAAGTTTCTTAACACCAGCGCTACCAATTACTACCTGGAGGAGCTGATCAAGAACGCGAAAGAGCGGCTGATCCTGATCAGCCCGTTCCTCAAAATCAATGATCGCATCCGCGAGCTGCTGGAAGACAAAAACCGTATGAAGATTGACGTGCGGATCGTCTACGGCAAGAGCGAGCTCAACCCTCAGGAAATTAACTGGCTCAAGGGCCTGACCTTCGTTCGCACGAGCTTCTGCAAGAATTTGCATGCCAAGTGCTACCTCAACGAAGAAGTGGCCATCATCACGAGCCTCAACCTCTACGAGTTCAGCCAGGTCAATAACAACGAGATGGGCATCCTGCTGACCCGGGAGGCTGACTCGGAGTGCTACCGCGATGCCTACGACGAGGCTCAGCGTATTGTCCGTGTAAGCGATGAGGTGCGTATTGCAATGGAAATGGTCGTCAAGGTCGAAGGCGGTGGCGCTGCTGCTCAGGCAGCATCGGCATCGACCGATGCGGCTGATGGCGGTTCAGGCGCTATGGCCAAGCTCACCTCTGCAAAGTTGGCTGCAAAAATGGGCATCAAGACGAAAGACCTGATGGATCGGCTTGTTGCGGGGGGATACCTCGAGCTTCGAGATACCATGCATTACCTGACAGAACTTGGTAAATCCGCAGGTGGCGAGTTCCGGAAGGGGCCTGGCGGTTTTTACTTTTTATGGCCGTTTGATTTTTGATTTTTGACGCTTGTGTCGAGGCCCGACCGGCACGGAAAGCAAGCCTGGATGCCATGGAATTCCTCACCTGATGTGAGCCGGCCCAGAAACACGATAAGCGAGCCGCCCAAGGCTGACTAAGGGCGGCTTTTCTTTCTCCTCCGGGCCTGCTTGACCGCAAATTTGCGTGATCCCAGAGGGTTGCAGGCATCCCTGTAAATAGGCATCATGGCCCTACCGAAAGGTGCGTAAGCTGCGCGCTATTGCAGCTCAAGAACCCTCACAGTCCCGATCGGGGCTGTTCAAGTAAGCATAAGTCCGTCTGACCTATGCTACCCCCCAGAATCAACCATCCACGCATGAGCGTAGATGTTTGTCCGTGCCTGGCACGGGTCGTTAGCTGCGACTCTAATCAGCTTAAAAACCTACCCATGCGGGGGAAACCCGTATGGGATTTCTCCGCTCTGAAAACTGGAGTTGAGAATATGAGCAATACCAACGAAGTCGTTAATCTGACCAAGTTTAAAACTACCCGTGAACTCGAAGCCTTCGGGGTTCGTAATCTTACGAGTTGGAAGGAATTTCAGGAGATTCGTAATCTCCTTTTCTTCCCGGTGTTGCCGACCAAGGAAAGTGTTGCAAAGCGCGTTGAGCGTCTTGCCGAAATTGCCCTTGCTGAAGCAAAAAATCTGGCACAACTACCGTTCTGGTCAGTTGCCCGCCATGGATGATGCATTCGCTGTGTGCCGAGCTGGTTTATCACGGGCTCACACCAGTCGTAAGCTTCACCAAAAAAACCAGTGAAGACAGCCTGTCTGTGATTGATCTGGTAGTTGCTGCGTAAACCTGCACAAAATAAACCGCCCACTGGGGGAGTCTTCCCCTATGGGGATTCTCCTTTCTTGGGCAACTGCTTTCGAGAACGGAGAATATAAAATGCAATTCAATGCAAAAGTTGAGATGAAAGAGTTCGGCTTCAATACCAACGCGCAAGCGCCAGGTTTTGCAGAAGGACACCAGTGGATGCATCACGTCGCGCCGAAGAAGAAGTATTTTTTCCGCGAGATGCTGGTCAAGCCGTTCATGAGTTGGCTCTACGCTCCGTTTGGGGATAGCTGCATGCTCCTCGGCCCAACTGGATCGGGTAAGTCTTCGCTCGTAGAGCAAGTCACTGCCCATCTTAATTGGCCCTGCATCACCGTTTCGGCACATAGTCGGATGGAAATGCCGGAGCTTACTGGTTACAACCTGCCTGTCACTGATCCGGTGAGCGGCGACCTGAACACGAAGTTTGTGGATGGGCCGCTGACCCAAGCAATGCGTAATGGGTTTGTGTTCGTGCTCGATGAGTACGACACGCTTGATCCGGCAGTAACTGTAGGTCTGCACGCTGTCATGGAGGGGAGACCCTTGGTGATTGCGGAAAACAATGGTGAGGTTGTGAAGCCTCATGCCAACTTCCGGTTTGTCGCTTGCGGCAATACGGCGGGACAGGGTGATGCATCGGGAGTACATGCTGGCACCATGCAGCAGAACCTGGCATCGCTGGATCGCTTCCGAGTGTTTGAGGTTCCGTACCTTGAGGCTGATAACGAAGTAGCAACTTTGATATCTGCTTTGCCAATGCTTCCGGAAGAGATGGCGAAAAACATGGTGAAGGTTGCGAACTCCATTCGTAATCAACATCAAGGGTTAGGTGGTAATTACCTAAGCGTCACGATGTCCACTCGGACATTGCTTCGCTGGGGGCGTATCTCTTGTGGATACACTCACCAGGGCGCAGCTAATCCGCTTCAACTTTCGCTGGATGAATCGCTGCTCAATCGCTGCGATTTAGTTCAGAAGACAGCAATTCGTAAGATCGCCCAGAGTGTCTTTGGTGGCGATTGGAAAGTTGCTGTGTAAAAACCCTAAGGGGGAATCTCCCCCACCGGGCGCGATTCCCCCTTTTCATGCATGTGAGAAAGGAGAATCGTGAAATGTCCATTCAACAGAATGAGATCAAAATCCTAGACCAACTACTGCTGGTCGATCTTTCCGGTATCCATCTGTGGACTGCTCGGAAAAAGCTTAAACCTGAAATGCTGGAGGGGAAGATTCCTCCTGCTATTTTGGCTTCACTCGGCTCGATGCGTGTAATCGACCCGGAGAAGCTGAAACCGTTTGAGAAGATCAAGCGGCAGGCTACAAAGGTGGTGGAAGAGTGTGGTGTGCGGTTCCTCGGTGGCTATGCAGTTTCCCAGGACAAGATCCAGGAGGTTGTTGACCGACTGGAAGCGCTCAAATCGCAATTCTACGACTTGAAAAACAACTTTCTCCCTAACTACGAACGCTGGATCACTGAGTGGATCGACAAGGGCTGGGAGAAGCAAGAATGGCGTGATGCTATCCGCACCTCGGTGACACCGAAGGCGCAGGTAGATGCAGGGATGCATTTTGGGTACGCGGCATGCCGTGTTTCCCCTGATGGCGACAAGCACCTCTCTAACACGCTGGGTACGCAGGTCCGTGGTTTGTCAGATCAGCTGTACGCTGAGACGGCAGATACAGCCGAGCGCTTGCTTGAAACAGGCTTGGCCACTCGTGGCCATGTCACACAAACGACGCTGAACACTGTTCGGAAGATCAACGCCAAGCTTCGCGGCCTGATGTTCCTGTCCAGTGAGGTCAAAGCCCTAACCGAACACATTGAGGAAGTCCTTGCGGCTCTCCCCAAGTCCGGGGTGGTTAATGGCTCTCAGTACAACAGCGTTGTAGCCCTTGTGTCGGCCCTTTCTGATGAGGACTCGATCAAGCGGCTGATCAAAAACCTGAACATTGCCAACGGTCATGAAGATGCATCGATGGCCTTCGTTCCAGCATTGCCTTCAGTTGAAACCGAGGCCCCGGCCGGTGTTGAAACAGAGGCTCCTACAGCAGTTGAGATCGAGGCCCCGGCCGAGACTGTCGCTGTTGTTGCTGTACCTGATGCTGAAGTACCCGCGGATGCCGTAACGATGGTCGAGGAAGAGCTGAGCGCAAGCGTAGCTACTCCGAGTTGTCACGACAGCATCAACGAAGTACCAGCAACACCCGAGGTTGTTGAACCAGCTGAATCCGTTCCAGTGGAGCAGTCTGAAGAACCCCTCGTAATCAATCCGTCCGAACCCGATATGCCCTTCGGCACCTTCTGGTTCTGACATCACAAACAAACCCCGCGTGGGAGTAGCCCTCCTCGCGGGGTTACTCCTTCGCGGTGGCGAGAAAGGAGATAAACGATGAGCAATCAATCCCTGGTCGGCACTCTGCCGATCTATGGACAGCACCTTGCCGAGCTAACTGGCGTCAAAGTGCACGTTGAGGGTATCCAGGCTAAGACAGATGGAAAAAACGTATTTGTCCCCTTCACCGAGGACGATCTGCCGCTGTCCTTCGGGTACATCGCACATGAATGCTCCCATGTCCGCAACACAGACATGGGCTGCTTTCGCGACTCATGCCCGACACCCTTCCGCAAGAATCTGCTGAACATTCTTGAGGACATCCGCATTGAACGATTGAGCATGGATCAGTACCCAGGTACTGAGTCGGACATCCGCTACCTGAACCGCAAGGTTCTGCTTGAGCCGTTTCGGCCTGAGCAGGTGGATGACTGCCCGGCGCTCCATGTGATTCACAACGGAATTCTCTACGGCGGTTACTGGCTACTCCAGGAACCGCAGCTTGAGGTTCCAGCAAAAGCCTACCTGGCCCGTATGGAGACCCTTCTTGGGGCTGACCTTACGGATCAGATCCTGACCCTGGTGAAGAACACCCTGACGTGCGAGAGCACAACAGATGTTCTCGCTCTGGTGGACGCGATTATCGACCTGCTGCCTTCGCAAGAGGATGAGCAGGAAGATGAGCAACCGCAGCCCGAGCAAGGCTCGGAGGGTGCTCCTCAGGACTCGCAAGAGTCGGGTGGAGGCGATCAGCAGCAGGAGCAGAAGCAAGACGGTGGTGCGGGTGCAGGTGATGAAGGCAAAGAGGAGGGGCAACCCGAATCCAAGCAGGAAACATCTGATGGAGGCCAGTCCGGCTCCGAGCCGCAAGACCAATCCCAACCAAGTAGCGGCAGCAATGCCGGCGACGATGGCCAAGAAACCTCGCAGTCCAGCAATGGCAGCGGCAAACCTTCCCAGAAGCCAGCAACCTGCGCGAGCAGGCCAAGGATGCAACCGAAGCCGACCTGAAAGGGTTGATCTCGGAAGTTGGCGACAAGGCGGGTGAGTTGCTAGGCCGTAAGGCAGTGCGCGACGGTAATCCGCTCCGACCATTCTCTCTGGATGGGAGGGGGAGGAACCGATCCGATCAAGCGAGCGTCCGCCGTGTGCAATTGGGCATCGAGCAATCTGCCGGTCTACGACAGTGCCTTAATGGGCTGTTACAGGCGCAGGTTGATTGCCGTGTTCGGCTGAAGCGGCAGGGCAAGAGGATCGACACTGGCCGTATCGCCATGATGAAAGGCGGCGAAACGCGGGTGTTTAGAAGTAAGTCTCGAGCAGAGCGTCAGTCTGCATCAATCCAGATTCTTCTCGACAAGTCGGGGAGTATGAAGTCTGCGATGGATCAGGCCGAAGCCGCAGTCTATGCGGTGCTAAGCGCGCTGGAGGGACTTCCGCTGGTGACAACCGGCGCGATGTCGTTTCCCAACAAGGCAAACGATGGCGTTGAGCGCTGCGCACTGATCAAGAGCCCGAAAGAGCGATTGATCAGGGCGGTAAGCGAAGGTGGCTTTGGTGTGATGTCGGAGGGCGGTACGCCTCTTGCGCAAGCACTGTGGCCGGCTGCTGTTGAAGTTCTTCGTGCGAAGGGCGAGAAGAAGATTCTTTCGTCATAACGGATGGGGAACCGAACGCAGGTACTACTCATGCAGCGAAAGAGTTTATTCAGCGGTGTGAGGTCAGCGGCATCGAAGTGATTGGACTTGGTTTCGGAAGTGCCAATGAGCACATCCTGAAAGCATTGTTCAGCCAATACCGTGCTGTTGGGGAGGTTGCGAATCTCAAGAACTCGCTCTTTGAGCTTGTTCGCGAAGCATTAGCTGCCTGACAAATAACCATTCAACCCACTAGGGGCTTTCCCTAGTGGGAGGCCTCTGTCGGTTTGAGGAGGTCTGAAATGGAAAATACTGCGACTGCGTTGCCCTTGCTGGATCTGTTTGGGGAACAAGTAATTATTCAGCGCCGCTCGTTTGAGCGGAGACCACGGAGAAAAGGCAAGCCATGCGCGAGTCTTTCAACTTGGATTTCTCGACATTCTGGAAATGTCAGACGCTGAGTTGGAAGCCCTGCGGACACGAGACGAAATCACCGATGATTACGTTGAGTGGATGCGGGAATACCTGCTGAAAATCACTCTGAGGCAGATCATTCATCCTCAGCTCAGTGAGCAGAATTGGCGCGAAGCAATGGATTGGGTACTTTCGGACGAAGTTCATCCGTTTAGCTTCCGAGTCTGTTGTGAAGCAATGATGTGCGACTTCGAAGATGTTCGCGCTACCACATTGAAAATCGCAGCCAAAGAACTGGTTAGTAAATAGAAGCCCGATAGGGGGAAAGCCCCCTACGGGCTTTCTCCCTTCTGCGTTTCGTAGAAATGGAGAATCAGATGAATGCTTATAAGGATGCCCAGGCCGGCGAAGCCAGGACGTTCGTTACTCGTAACGATCAGGTGGTCAAGCTAGTTGAAAGGCTGCTGAAACGCGCTGCCGGCGTTCTCGTCGAGAAGGTTTGCCGCAAGGCTATGACGGAAGGCGAGCTTCAGGTTGTAAAGCAGGCGGTTGAGCGTGGCGAGCTGTACAAGGTTTTCAGCCTTGTTCGTCCGGCTGCTGACCAAATGCGACGTGTGGACAGCAAGAACATTTACTGGGACTGGATTGATGCCTTCGGGAGCTATTCGGACGCAGTTGGCTCTTGCTGGCCATACATGAGCCAGGAGCGAAGAGCGTACGCTCTGCTGCACGCTGAAGAGCTGGCCAACGCAATCTGCAAATAACCCTACCGGGGAACCCCGGCGGGGTTCTCCATGAAAATGGAGATGAAAATGCACCGGTTTGTTGAAGAAAAGATGGCAAAAGCCGCGCCTGTTCCATGCGACTTCATCCTTGGCGATACCGTGACGGTGACAAATGGATACGGAGTCGAAATCCAGGGAAAGAAAATCCTTGGATTCGTCCGGGAGATCGATCCTGAGTTTCGCCCTGATGCATTCGTTTTTCTGGATTGGGATTGCTACTGGTTCCCGGTTTCGCCAGAAAAATTGAAGCTCGAAAGCAGATATTCAGGACTCTAAAAAACACAACCCAAGGGGGAGAAATCCCCGCGGGGCTTCTCCCTGCATGGATGTATGGAGAAGTCGATGAACGCGATCCTCGAAGCTGCTCGTTTGCAAGGCCAGGCCTCGATAAGCCGTAAGGCTTGGGTAACCAAAGGGGGCACAAAGGTTCACCTATGGGAGCTGTCATCAGGGGGCGTCATCCTCCTGAAGCACTCGCGGGGAGAAGGTTTTTCCAGCCGATAAAGCTGGAGGAGCCAATGGAGATGGTTGTTGACCGTTTCCGGAATAAATGCGGCCACAAGGTGTTCTCACCTAATGGGCTATGAGTGTGAAAGGGTGGCCTTCGGGTCACCCTTTTTTTGGTTCGCCATCTTGTTAAAGGGCATCGGTTTGGTATCATCGCAGGCATAGAGCGGGCCTCAGGTCGAGCTCTCAAGAACCCCTCCAGCACAGAGCCCTCTGTGCTTAGAACTTAGCGCCATGCATGAGCATGTCCGCCAAGGCCTGAAACGTGTATGCGTTCAGGCAGTGTTCTCATCATGTATGTGATGAGTCACAAAAAGCAGAGCCACGCTTTCAAACCGGCTTAAAAATAGCACTCAAATTATCGACATCCAGGCAACTGGATATTGGTTTTTCTGCGTGCATAAAAAACCCGCAGCGGGGAGATTACTTCCCGCCAGGGTGGTTCTCCGTCTGCATCTTTTGCTAACGGAGAACACCATGAAAACTCTCATCGTCCTTACCGCTCTTGTTGTTGGTGGCATTCAACTTGGCTTCAAGGCGTTCGATGCAGGCGTTGAAACTGCTCAGCAGTCTCACACCGCAGAAATGATCAAGGCACGTCACGCGCTTTGATTCAATAAGGCTCTTGGCAAAAAGCTTTCGGTTTTACTGGAAGTCTTTGCTTCGTAAGAGGTCGTCCCGATGTTTCATGTAAACGCAATTGACGCTGTTCGCAGCGCATCATCGTTGGCAGAAAAATCGAACTTTGCCTATGCGATTTATTCGCAGGCAAATGGCTTTATTGTTGTTCTTCTAACTCAGCCGAACGGCTCGGAGTTGGAAATAATTAAACCCTGACGGGGAATCCCGTTGGGACTCCTCGTCTTTTTGAGGAGTAAAAAAGATGTACAAGAAAATACTATTCGACTGGATTAAGGCTTCACTTATGGGCGTTGGCTGTAGCTTGTTGGCAGCCGCTTTTGTTTCCATCGTTACACCAGGAACGCATCCGCTTGTCGTATCGTTCTGTCTGGTGCTTGGCGTGGTAATGATGATCGCCGATTTGGTGGTATCCTTGATTACAGCGATGAGCAATCCGAAAGGAGAATGAAATGGACTCGATGCAGATGCTTGTTTACGCAATCGTAGGCGTTGTCGGTGCTTTGGCCCTAACCGGCGTGATCGGTTATGTGGTCGCTGACCGTCTCGACAAGAAGCACGGCACGAACATCAAGGCCCACTGAGCCTTCCCTCAGGGGTTGGCCCAGTGAACGGATTCAAGTCTAGCTTCGGCTAGACCGCTGCGTGGTCACCCTCCGTGGGTGATCCACCAGAGCCCTTCCGTGTGAAGGGCTCTGGGGATCACCCACACCTGAGAGTTGAACATGACCGCAGCAAACGCACTATTCTGCCAAGAACTCAAAGAACTGATGGTCGAGTCTGGACGGGTGTTCAAAGTCCCCGAGCAGATCGCCAGAACTGTTTCGTCCTCCGATCCGGATACCCGGTTCGTTAAATCATGGGCGGTGATTCATCGCTTGATCCCGAGTGATGGCCAGGTCTTAGTAGTGCCTGAGGCATGATCAAAAACACAGCGAGCCCCGGCCGGTGACCCCACCAGCCGGGGCTTTGCTTTTTCAGGCGATTTTGTTGCCTGAAACCGCGCCATCATTTCTCACCCTTCCCCTAGCATCGAAGCATCCCCATTTTTGGACATGCGATCGATGCGACAACCACTCAAAACAACGCTGAGACGGCTGGTCAACGTGACCGTGATCGGCCTGTATCTCAACAGCATGACCTTCACAGCCTGGGCCGACGCTGTGACAGCAGGATCTGCGGCCGGTCAATCGGTAGGCCAGCAGGCACTTCAGGTATTCGATGGTGGGGACGCCTCCGTCACGCTTCAGGATCTTTTCCTGAAACTGGAGACACTGCCTCGCTCGAGAACGTCTACGGCGACGATGTGAAGACGATCGATCTCGGGTTGCGAGCAAATACCCGCCTCCAATCGGAATCGTCCTCTGAGGGAGAGGCATACCGAACCCTGATCGACAGCGGCAACCGCATGTCGGTAGATCTCTCCAACGACCCTATGCTCAATCAGGCTGATCAAGTTCGTTCCCCTGACTTCATGGATGGGTTTAAGCAGAACTTCGCGGACTGCACCTCTACCGAAGTTTTTGAGAACGTGACGAAAAACGCCCATGTTGCCAATTACAAAACATGTGAGCGCGTCGTGGATCAAGGCGGAAACGTTGAGTTCCTGCATGACTACAAGGTAGGTGTAATCGAATACGTTTCCGGGCAGCCAAACTTTCAGTCGTGCGGACCAGGTTGCTTGTACATCTGGGTCGGCACGGTAGGAGACAACTACTGGAGCGGGAACTGCAAAATCTATGAGGAGTACACCCGATTCCGCGTGATAGCCAAGGACGCCATTATTTCAGCTACCGTCGACAGAGCTGTTTTCGACGATTATTTCCAAATCCTTTTCAATGACGAAATGCTTTGGACGCACACACCTGGTGTCTTCCCGCCGGAAACAGCTGGAAGCTGCGAACGCGGAACAAGCTGGAACGTAGCTCCGAACAAGGTGATCACTGACAAGTTCGGCAGCGATGATGACGTGATCACGTTCAAAACCCGCACCTCGGTTACCGGTGGTGGTGAGGGTTACGCCCGCATCAAGATCATCTATGACCCGGCAAAGGCGTTCGTTGATAAAGGCTGGGGCCCAGAAGAGCGCCTGCCAATGTTCGACATGATCAAGGATGGGTTCTGCACCAACGCACAGATGTCGTGCACCTCTATGCCGGCAGTTGATGCTAACGGGTGTACCGAAACCAATGGCGTTCAGATCTGCCGTTCTGACATGCCACCATCCCCGCACCCGAGCATTGATCCTCTTTGCAAGAAGGCCCAGGTAAGCGCCGAGTGCTCCTACTACAAGGGGAATATGGATTGCTACACGGACGCCCAGGGTGTGCAGCGGTGCCCCTCAAATGATGGCGGTAACCTGAATACCTGCACCCAATACGAGCAGAATCCCAGCTGTGGTTTTATCTCTCAAGGCTGTATTGATGGCGCAAAAGGCGAGACAGGCTCGTGCTATGCCTTCGAGGAGGTCTGGGACTGCGGTTATGACACCAGCTACGAAACCATCGTGAACACTGGGGCACAAATCGAATGCCCTGGTGGGGCGCGCTGTATGGGCAGTGAGTGTTTCGACTCGTCGAACACGAAAAGCGGCGATTTTGCCTATGCGGTGGCCATGCTTCAGGTTGCTCAGTTTGCTGAGCACGACTTGGACTGCGGTGGTGATGGTACCGATATCAACCAGGCCAATGACTGCAAGGTGTTCAAAGGCGAGGCTATGGAGTGCAAGAAGGCGCTGGGTGGCTACGTCGACTGCTGTGAAGCCCCAGAAAGCGTGTCCATCTTCGACTATGTGAATCTGACGATGAATACACTGAAGATGACCAGCTCGCTCGAGGCATTGAGCAGGACAGGAAATCTCTTTGCTCCGGGGTACTGGGCTGCGGGTACTGAAGCGGCGATGTCTGTTGGCTCCTCGGTTATCAAGGGCCAGTGGGGCACCATTGTGGATAGCGCCACTGCTGCGTTCCAGAAGGGCTTTGAGGGCGCGGTACAGGAAACCCTGATGAGCGAACTTCAGCAATGGCTCATGCAGCAGGCTTATGACGCGATGGTTGAGATGGGGGCGACGGCTGCGGCCGACGCGGTATTTGCCACCGGAGCAGATGGCGCGGTTACCGGTCTGGGGTCGCAAGCTGCGATGGTTGTGAACATCATCGGCTGGGTGTACATGGTTTACGTGATCGTGGATCTGCTGATCAACATCATCTGGGAATGCGAACAGAAGGAATTCGAGCTGGGTGCAAAAAAAGAAACGCGGCAATGCCACTTCGTTGGCAGCTATTGCGCATCCGAAGCTCTTGGCTCTTGCGTCGAAAAACGAGAAGCCTATTGCTGCTTCGGCTCGGTTGTGGCCCGGATCATTCAAGAGTCAGCCCGTGAGCAACTGGGTTTGGGATGGGGTGACGTGAAGTCACCTACGTGCGAAGGAATTACGCCAGCTCAGATGGCGCAAATGGATTGGTCCCGTGTGGATCTGTCTGAGTGGATCGGTATGCTGAATCTTGCAGGGCGGCTGCCAACCGCGAACACCGTATCGCTTGAGGACGTGACAGGAAGTGGAAGTAGACTTCAGATAACGCAGGGTGAGACGCGGCTCAACACGCTAGACCGGAACTTGCAGAGGCTAGAGGGTTTCGATGTTGACGCGGTGAAGAGAAAAGCTGAGGAAGATATGAGATAAAAGAAGCCCCGCCAAGTGCGGGGCTTCTTGTATTAATGGCGGCGTTTGCTATTTCCCAATGAAATACATCGCCTGGCCTTTATTGATGATGCGCGCGGGTACAGAGTTCTTTCGCAGCTTCTGGCCTGGGTGATACATGTAGAACCACTCCGGCAGAATTTCGGAAATTTTAGTCATGGCTTCCAAGGTCGTTATGTCGTTCTTTATTCCATCAACTGTGTACTGCTCATTGAGAATGAAGATTGGCCCATATGCCTCGGCGGCATTAATAAAGCTCGGTGGGGGCGTGGCTCTGTCGGCAAATTGCACGGGAGTTTCTTTCACGAAAGCTGCGGGACTATCGTAGGCCTTCCCGTGACCTGACGGATACTTACCTACCAGCGATTTGAGTTTTGAGCGGTTATGAGGAAAGGCTTTGACTCGCGCCTCCTCAATTAGCTTCAAGACCAGGGCAGACGCTTCTTCGGGCGATTTTGCCAGCGTGCTGGGTACCCAAGCGGCAGTCTGGTAGGTGCGAGCTGGATCGCTCGAGCCGCCGAGGAGGAAGAGGCCTACCCCTAGGCCAAGAGCTGCATTGCTGCTGACACCAGGAGGAGGCGACGCATAGCCGCCTGCGGCAACAGCAGCGTCCGCCACACTCGAGCCTCCTGTACTAGGAGTCGCCGTGGTCGGGTCGGATACAACGAATTCTCGGGGAACATCACGCTGACCAGAAATGTTCATGGCAGTCAGAACGTGCATCGCATCAGACCATTTTTCCTTCGGCACATTCTGCGGGTCAGGCAGTTGTACGGTGGGTGCCTTCGGCGAGGAAGAGCACCCGACCAGGAGAGCAATAGCTGCGGCGAGAAGCCCGGTGCGAATCGTTATACTGCGGTTCTTCATGGTGAAACTCCTTTTTCGATAGCCATAGGTTACCGTCTTCGGCGGCGATCCCAAGCGAAGTCGAACGACCGACTATGTGATCAGGGTGTTTTTTCGTTCTGGATGCGCTGGTAGATCTCTTCGCGGTAGATCTTCACCTCTTTCGGCGCTTCAAACGCCAACCTGACCGTACCGTTCGCAGCCTTTGTGACGATCACCTGTATGTCGTTGCCGAGCCGAATCGACTCCCCTACCTTGCGCTCAATGTGCAGCATTACTGCCTCCTCAGGCTTCAGCCGTGTTCTGGCTGGCCTCATACTTCTCCAGGATCTTCAGCAACGATTCCGCCGCCTTCGAGTCAAGCCGCAACTCATGCTGCGCATCGCCCCCGGACTTGAGTTGATCGCGCAGGCTTCCTGTAAGGCCGCTCAGTGCGCTGAACGCACTCATGGCTTCCTTGGGTGTCACCTTGAACTTGCCAAGCGCCTTGTTGGCGTCTGAGCCCGTTGCGCGGGTACGACCGGAGGCCTTTGCTCCTTCGATCATCCCCAGCAGCTTTGGATATGGGTCTTGCCCAGTTCCTCGCAGCTCCACCAGAACATCAATGACAGGCGACGCTTTAATTGCGCCGTCGCGAACGAGCTGTTTGACGTTCTCCTCGGCGTTGGCGAGAAGCAGCAGTCGCTCAACATGAGTGACGCTCCTGTTCATGCGATCGGCGATTTGGGCTGGAATCCAGTTTTGCCCGGCCAGGCGCTTGTAGCCTTCTCCTCGCTCCAGCGGCAGCAGCTCTTTGCCTTCGCTGGTCTTGATCATCATCACAACAGCGTCGGACTGATTTCCTTTGAACTCGTTGACCATCAGGCCTGGAAGATTTGCACCGCGCCCATCTGCGATGCGAGCGCCAGTGAGGCGATGGTGGCCTTCTCGGATCACGAGGCGAGGGTTGCCGTCGATGATCTTCAGTTCTGCGACGACTGGAGGCACATACAGGCCCTGCTCATAAGACTTGGCGAAGCCTTCGGCATGGTCAGGATCGATGGGCCTCAGATTGAAGCCTTCTTCAATTGCAAACCAGTCAAGCGGTGCAATGTAGATGTTGTTGCGAATCATCTGTTCGTCGCGTGGAACACCAGTTTTCTTCAGGTGTTCGTCCAACTGGCGAAACGATGCAATGCGTGGTAGATCGTTCATGGCGTATCTCCCTGATACGTTTATTGAGGTGTGCTCAGTACATCACTGCTCTGGAATATCCCAAGCACAAGAAAAACCCCGCCGGAGCGGGGTTGGAGTCATCGACTCGTAGGAGGTGAATCCGGGAAGTGACCAAGCCGCTCCTCAAATACGAGCCGGCTATGACCACAATCCCAGAGAGAGAACATCAGCCCTGTGCTCATGTCAGCGGCGATAAAATCCTCTCCGTTTGGAATGAGGGTGTATCCGTTGGCTGAGATGAGATCGAAAACCTCATCCCAGCTACTGGCCCTGCGTAGCGCACGGAAAAGGCCCACCCGACCTTCTAGCTGCTGGGTCATGGCGTCACGAGCGCCCCAAAGCGCACGAGTGCCGCCGGCGTCTAGCCGGTCGGCCCATTCATCCAGCCTATTGAGCACCGATCTCATTGGCCGCGCCCTCAGCAGGGGTATCCAGCTTGTCCTGGTTGGGAGCCTCGTCGCGCATTTTGACCAGCTGCTGCATGGTTTGGAGTAGCACCTGCGTGCTTTGGGCACCCTTCACCAGCAGTTTGTTGCCTGTCAGGTTGTCGACTACGACCGTTGCTGGCGTGCCGGTGACACCCATGTTCGTGCCTTTCTTCACCTGGCCTTCGATCAAGGCCCGGTACTTGCCGCTTTCCATGCACTGACGATAGGCATCAAGGGGAGCACCAACCTCCTGCGCAAGACGCTCTACGTCCTCGACACCTTGGCCATTGAGTTGAGTGCGAGCGAACCATTCGCCAGTAAAGGCCCAGAAGGCTTTGTTGCCGGCAACCTCGCCCACGCACTCAGAGGCGTGAGCTGCCACTTCCGCTGCGGGGTTGTGGAAGGCCAGGGGGTAATGCTGCCATTCCCAGTTAATGCGCCCTTCGGACTTGTCAGCCATCTGCTTTGGCGTGTCATGGAAGCGCTTGCAATAAGGGCATTCCAGGTCAACGAACTCGACCAAGGTGAACTGGGCGTCCTTGCTGCCGTAGATGTGCCGACCTTCAATGGTGGTGTCAGCTGCGCCGCTCCACTTCGAGAGGATTTTCGCTTTCGCTGCGTTGATCTTCTCAACTTCACGATCCTTCAGGGTTTTGTCGACCGCGCCTGGCAACTGCTCCACAAGGGCATTTTGTACCGCGATGTCGGTGTAGCTCTGACCCATGTGGACGGAGACACCGATAGCAACGGCAGAGGTCACGATGGAAACGCCAATGGCTGTAGCGAGAGTGGGATTGAATTTAGGCATGACTGATCACTTATAGGAGGGGGGAAAAAGACGGTTTCAGGTGAAGAGGGACATCCTTCGGGGTGCCTTCGACGAGAATGACCCACTCCTCGTAGCTCAACCGTTGAGCCCCTTTGCAGAGCTTGTTCCGGACGGCAATGTAGTCATCGACCGAACCGGCCGCGTTGGCCAAGGTGACGATGCGCTCGCTTGCCGCGGGTTGGCCAAGAGCAAAGGCCTGCGCCACATTTGCAGAGTCAGCACAGTTGGCCTGGAACATGGATGAGGGGACTGCAACGCTATCGTTCGTTGTAAGGCGTGCTTGCAGCTCTGGGTGAAGCTTCCCGGCCGGGGTCTCGAGAACATCGAGGCTGCCAAGAACGGGTTGATAGGTGGGTTTTCGCAATGCTGCACCGCCTCGGCCCGTATGCCCCCAACTGGTGTGGTATTCGCGCATGTCGGGCTCGTAGCTTGCTACCTCGAATGGCGTGCCTGAGGCAGGTGGTTCTGGCTTGTTGGCACAACCCGCTGTGAGCGCCAAGCCAATGGCCAGGCCTAGCGGCAGGAGAGATTTAAGGTGGTGCATGGTTGATCCTCTGAGGCTGGTAAGGATCATTTTCCTCTGTACAGAAAAGGAGATGGCCCGTTTTCAGGACGAAAAAGCGACTGAAAAAACGCCGACAAAAAACCCGCTTGCCATTGGATTCTGCTTGTTGCAGACTTCCTATCACGTCGAGTAGCTCGGCGTTATAAATCCGGATTGCATGCCTTGCAGTCCATCTAGCAGGCCCAGCGCCTCATGGTTGAATCTCAACCATCATGAATTCCCAGATTAAGTCAGCCCACATGTGTGGACTGATTTAGTCATGCGCTTCGTCGCATGGTCGGCTTGTTGGCCGTCTCAAAAGTACAACCAAAAACCCATGAAAAACCAAACCCCAACGGGGCTGCTATTGCCCCCGTATTGGGGTAATGCCGCCCGTAGTTCTATCTAAATGGAGAAATACTATGGCTCGCGGCGTAAATAAAGTGATCTTGGTTGGCACCTGTGGTCAAGATCCAGAAACTCGCTACTTACCGAACGGTAATGCAGTAACCAATCTCAGCCTTGCAACAAGTGAGCAGTGGACTGACAAGCAAACGGGACAGAAAGTCGAAAAGACCGAATGGCACCGTGTTTCTTTGTTTGGGAAAGTCGCTGAAATCGCTGGTGAGTATCTGCGGAAAGGATCGCAGGTATACATCGAAGGTAAGCTTCAAACACGAGAGTGGGAAAAAGACGGTATCAAACGGTACACCACCGAAATTATCGTCGACATGCAGGGCAGAATGCAGCTCCTGGGTGGTAGGCCAGAGCGCGACAACTCTCAAGGGCAACCCCGTGAGCAGCGTCCGCAACAGCAACAACAACGTCCTAGTCAGTCACCACGCGATCCTGCTCCACAGCATGATCCGCATTATGACAGCTTCGACGACGACATCCCTTTGCCCCAATTAGCCGTTTGCTTCTAAACATCATCTAATCAGGCAGAAGTCAGTCAAGAATTAACGCACCTTCGGGTGCGTTTTCTTTAGAAAGGAAAATGAAATGAGCGATAACTTCCAAAACGCAGTTGCAATTATTGCGAAGCAAGAAGAAAAAGTTCATCAAGCTAGTGGAGTCGTCGAAGACTGACGTGATGTTCAAAAATGAGCTGCTGTTTGCATCGCAGGCCATGATGAACAACGACTATCTGTGCAAGTGCGCTACGACTAACCCGCTAAGCCTTAGAAATGCCTTTAGCCAGGTTGCGGCTTACGGATTGACTCTTAATCAATCCCGACAGCTCGCGTACTTGGTGCCCCGAGACGGGCAGGTGGTTTTGGACGTGTCCTGGAGGGGCATGGTCAAGGTCGCTGTGAACGACGGTGCGATCCGTGATTGCATCGTTGAATTGGTCTACTCGAAAGACAAATTCGAGTACAGAGGGAAGCGACAAAGCCCGACCCACACGTTCAACCCTTTCGACAAGAAGGCTGATCGTGGGGAGTTTGTAGGTTGCTACGTCGAAGCTCTTCTGCCTGATGGCCGCGTTCACGTTGAGGCGGTTACCGCTGATGAAATCAATGCTGCTCGCGATGCTTCAGAGCTGTGGAAACGCAAGAAGAAAGGCCCTTGGGTCGACTTCGAAGATTCCATGCGCAAGAAGTCGGCCATCAAGATTGCAAGGAAATACTGGCCTCAGACCGGCTCAAAGCTGGACGGAGTGATTCAGTACCTCAATACAGACGCTGGGGAAGGGTTCTCTTCCAACGATGTACCAGTTGAAGTTGTTGAGCGATATATGGGCGCTGCTGATGTGGTGGAAACTGAGCCGTTGCCGACCTCTAACCAGGTTAATCAGCAGCCAGAACCCACCGTAGACCCCGAACAGGCCGCTAAACCAGAGGTTGCAGATCCTGCCCCGGCAGACGATGTGATTGAAGGTGAAGTTGTCCGTGATGGAAGCCAAGTTCCGCCACCTGCTGATTTACCTGCAAAGGTGATCAAGAAGGTTGCGGAAGTTGTTCGGCGTGCTCGTGATGCCAATAGTTGGGAGCCGGCGTTCGAGTACGTTTCGACGTGGCCTGTAGACGCTCGGGATTACGCTGTAACCCAGTTGAAATCTGCGCAGTACGTTGCTCAGTCGCAAGGCGAGTGACGCAAAAAAACGCTTTGGGGGGCCTTGTTGCATAGGGCGCTTCGAACTGACCACAACCCTGCGGGGCTTTCCCGTAAGGGGAGTGCTCCGTCAGTTCAAAAGGAATCAATCAGATGGCTGACTTGATCGTCTTCATCCTGACCCTGCTGCTGCCGTAAGGCATCTGCAAAAACTCCCTGACGGGGCATATCGCCCCCAGGGGCGCATTGCCCTCGTCGTTTTTTTGAGAAAGGAAAACGATATGGCAACTGCACAACCGAAAGTCACCGTACAGCTCATGCATGACACCGACGCAGAAAACCCGCGCAAGTGGGACAACCTTGCAATGATGGTCTGCGCTCATCGCCGCTACATTCTGGGTGATGAGGATGGAGCTACTGAGGCGCTTGACCTGATCTACGAGCACCTGTCCGAAAGGCAGCTCAACGAGATGGGCTTCGACTCAACTCATGTACCTGACATCCAACAAGCTCTCAAAATGACAGGCAAGGCGATCATTCTGCCGCTGTATCTCTACGATCACAGCGGCATCACGATGAGAACCAAGCCGTTCGCCTGCCCCTGGGACAGTGGGCAAGTGGGCTTTATTTTCGTGAGCAAGGCGAAAGTGTGTGCTGAGCAGGGCTGGAAACGGCTGAACAAGTCACGCACCGAAAAAGTAACCGCCATGCTGGTTGGGGAGGTCGAGGTTTATGACCAGTACCTAACCGGCGATGTGTGGGGCTTCAAGGTGATTGAAGACGGCGAGGAGACAGATAGCTGCTGGGGTTTCTATGGCAGCGATCCGCTTTCTAACGGCGTAGTAGAGCATCTTGCAGGCCAAGCAAAGCAGCTGGTTGAAGCTGGGCAATACCAGCGAATCAACTGAGTAATCGCTATCCCTGAGGGGCACCGCCCCTCAGGGAAGGTGCCTCTTTTCAGGGCTAAAAATCTGAGAAGGAGATACACCATGCGGACTTACATCCTATCGATGACCATCCTGCATACACAGCAGAAGGCTACCTTCCGTTGTGAAGCAACCACCTTCGGCGAAGCGATCGACAAAGCAGAGAAGGCCCATCCGGGTTTTTTTGCCGTTCTGACCCACTCCCTTCCAGGAGAGCAGAACAATGCGACCGTCAACCGTTGAGGGGCTGAAGGACTCCCTTGCTAGCTGGGGGGAGATGAAAGAAGAGGGTGGTGCGTTCGCGGAATACGCTGACGAAATGATCGAGCAATTTCAGGTGAAGCTCATTCTCCTGGAGTACCTGCTTTGTCAGTTCACTATCCACGGACTTGGCTTGACGCTGAAGCATCGGAGCCGGGATGCCTGGGGTGTTCTTATCCCAGACGCATCTCAGCAAGGGCGCTTTCGGTGGCAGGCGTTTCAACGTGATGGCTTCACCGGCCATTGCACGCATGACACGCCGGAGCTGTGCATTGGCGACATGCTTGACGATGGATACGCACTTCTAGATATGGGGGCGCTTGATCGATTGTCGGGTACCGCTGAATGGCAGCGCGGCATGGAGATCGTCGCAGTGATTCAGGCTTGCAATGCAGGTCAGTTGAGCTTCGAGGATGCCATGCGCAAGCGAGAAGAAATCTACTCCCGCTACGCGAAGGTTGCGTAATCGTGAGCATCACTGGAACACCAGAGAAAGAATATCCCCCAGGGGGCGAAAGCCCTCTGGGGTTTCTGCCTTCCGGGGGTGCCACTTGGGTTTTCGAGCCAGGGTGGTGAACTTGAGAAAAGGAGAAATCAATGAAGACCTTTGAGTCATGCTGCAAGGCATTCCATGCCGTAGAAGCCGCAATCGTCGCTCACCGCAATTCGGAGTTAGGAGTCGAGATCCAAGAAAAAACCATGTTGGGGAAACTCAGCATGTTCATGGATCTGGATAACTGGCCTGAGAACCCTGACCTTCAGGGATTGACGGAAGCAGACGAAAAGCAGCTGCGCGAATGGGGTGTTGTTTACAGTAAGCGGCTCCAGGACTTCCATGCGAAGGCCGAAGAGCTGAGAAAGGAGCGGTATAACGCCGTCTGTAGGGCGTTACGGCTGCTCGGAGAAGAAATTGGCTTGCAGTTCAACTTCTTCACATCAGGCCCACTAGATGAGCGCATAGCGAATGTGCTGAGCCATGCTGACTTGCTACGCAAGACGCTGCTTGACGGGCTCGGCTATGTCGATGTGCTTGATCCAGAAACAAACTTTGCGAAGGGCTTCTACAGCACCACAAAGTTGAAGAAAACCGAGCTGTTCCACGACCTGAAGCTCTGTGCTGAGTTCCGTAACAACGGTGTTCTGCATGCGTATGAGGTAATGGCCAGGCTGGGGTTCCATGAGGGTGTCGACAATGAAAATCGTTGACATCGCGCAGCGGACTCCTGATTGGCACGAGTGGCGAAGGGAAGGCATCAGTGCAACCAGTTGCGCTGTCATCATGGGTGAAAACCCTGATAAAACGCCCCTGGAGCTGTGGAAGGAATTGGTTGGAATTGTCGAGCCAGCTGACTTGTCGGTAATCCCGCAGGTTAGGAGGGGAGTCAAATTCGAACCGCTAGCGCTACAAGCCTTTGAGGATAAGTACGGCAAGATGGCTTTGCCGTTCTGTGCAGAGTCGACCGCATACCCTTTTATTCGGGCATCGTTCGATGGGGTTCTGGATGACAAGTCTCCGGTAGAGATCAAGAATCTCTCCGAAACCAACCATCTGGAGGTGCTGCAACTCAGGGAGCATAGCAAGGCATTTAAGCTGTACCGCTGGCAAGTGATGCACCAGATGATCGTCAGTGGAGCACGGCGCGGTTACCTGTGGTTTTGGTCGCCGAAGCATGAACCCTGCTGTTTGATCGTTGACTGGGATGACCTTCTGGTGAGACGAATCATTCAGGCAGAAGAAATCTTCTGGGGGCTGGTGATGCGCGGTGTGCCGCCTGAGGCCGATCCAAAGCGGGACGTTATTCCGCTGGATAGGCTGGACCTGGCTGCATGGCGTCCGCTAGCAAATGCCAGGAGAGCGAAGGAGAGCAAGATTGCTGAGCTGAAGGCCCAGTTGAAAGTGCTCACCAAGGAAGCAAAAGACCTTGAGGCCGAGATCCTGCCGTTGCTGGGGGAGTTCCGCCGGGCCGATGCTCTGGGTGTGAAAGTCACGAGCTACGAAGTGGCTGGCACTGTGGATTGGAAAGGTGTTGCGCACGAGCTGGAGGCGGTTATTCCGCCCGATGTGATCGCGAGACACCAGACCGGTTCGTCAATGGCTACGCGGGTCTCTGTGGATGCCTCCTACGATGAAAGTAAGGCCAAACCTGAGCCGTTGCCCCGCATACGGCAAAAGGTGGACGCAATAAATGAGACGGTCGAAGAGCCGTCACAGTTTTTCGGAACCTTCTGGTTCTAACCCCTCAGCCCGGCACTTGCCGGGCTTTTTTCGACCATAAAACTGCCTGAAAACGAAACTCAAGGCGGTATCCCTCACGCATCATTCTCAGCACACAACATGGCCGAGAAGCGTATGCCTCCATTTTCATTCCTGAAACGCCTGTGGCCTCGAAGCGAGCGTGCCCTTACGGACAGCTTCGCGCACCCGGCCGAGCAGATGATTACTCCTGAAATCAAGCGGTACCTGGAGAACCATAACTGGCGAAACCTTCGGTACCCACCTTACCAAGAGGGTTATCCAGGGCTGGTTAGCGGGCAGTGGTTCATGCGCAATTATCAGCACGAGCTGTTCGATCGGATTATTCATTCAGTCGGAATGCCTGCCAGTGACCTCAAGCTCTACGTTGAGCCGATCCTGGTGAATTTCGCCGAATTGGCGCACATGCTGCCGGCGTCGGAGAACCACCATCACTCCGGCCCAGGGGGGTTGCTCCGACATAGCCTTGAGGTCGCCTCGCTCACCCTGGATGGGTGCCTTACGACAGCCTTTGATACAAACGAGACCCCGGCACGGCGAAGCATGCGCCTGCGTCGGTGGTACGTCGCGGGCATCGCGTCAGGGCTGCTACACGACGCAGGGAAGCCTCTCACGGATATTCGCGCCACCGATTTTGAAGGCAACAACCAGTGGATCTACGCGCAGGAAACGCTTCATGACTGGTCTGTGCGCAACAAGTTGACCCGCTATTTCCTGCATTGGAATTCCAATAGGCATGGGAATCACGTTCAGGTCTCTGTAGCGCAAGCAACACGGATCATTCCGCCAGCCGTACAGGCGTGGCTGATTGAAGGTGGCCACGACATCTATGAAGCGCTCCTCGATGCAATTTCCGGGAGCGGAAGCTCGCCTCTGACCGAGTTGGTCAAGTGGGCCGACTCTGCATCCACCAAGCGTGACCTCAATCGAGGCTCGAATAATGGCGGGGGCAATGCAACAGGTGTCCCGGTACCGCGGTTGGTGTCGGATGCAATGCTGCGGTTGCTGAGTGACGGAACCTGGAAGATCAACACGCCTGCCGGCCGCGTATGGGTTGCAACTGATGGCGTCTACATCGCTTGGAACCAGGGTGCCGAGGAGATTGTGAGCATGCTGGTCGGTGATGGGGTTGTGGCCATCCCGCGATCACCTGACACGCTAATTGGTACCTTGGTAGAGCACGGGATAGCAGAGAGAGCCCCAAACGGCGACCTGTACTGGCTGGTTACGCCTCACCTTCTGCGCAAGAACGGCAAGGCCCGGCGCTGCGCTGCATGAAGCTTGTGAATCCGGACATCCTTTTTCCAACCACACCGATTCCGCCGCCAGTTTCCATCAGCCTTGGGAAGGAGGGAAAGCAGAAGGATGTCATTGCTCCTAACGATACGGCTGGCGCAGCAGCGAACGCGCTGAGTGAGCATCAGGAAGACCTGTTTGGGGCTGATCTGACTGGGGACTCGAGCGGGGATACTGACGCTGATTCGGAGCCTACACCTCCAAAAGAATCCGCATCGTCGAAACCAGCAAGAAAGAAAAAAGCGGCTCCAAGGCAAGCAGCTCCGGTACCAACAACCGCCTCTTCAGGGGTTAGCCTCAAACAAGCGCAGAACCCCGCCGAAGACGCCCCTGTGGGTGTGGAGTCAGAGCCGGCAGGTGACGATACGGCTGTAATTGCTTCCTCTCAACCAGAGGAAGCTTTGGATGCTGAGGAGGAAGAAGAAGCACCTCAGGAGCCTCCTGCCAGCCTTGAGGAAATGCTGCTTTTCTTGAGTCCTCACTCGCCGGCGGCTGAGCCCCAGCAAGAAGAACCACTCCCGGCCGCTGAGGCTGAAATTAGCTCCGATCCCTCTGATGCTGATACGCAGGCTGGATCAGGGCAGGGGGCGCAGGAGCTGTTACCTCGTCAGGAAAAGATCTCCCTCAACTCCATCATGGGGCAAGGCAAACGCACGCCTAAAACTACGCCTCCGGTGGAATCGAAGAAGCAGAAAGACGGAGAGGTCGGCCGCGTGGCGGAGGAGGTGCCAGGCGTTTCCAGCATCTTGCCAGCCGGTGTCGTCTCGAAGCTTACAGCGCACGAATGCTACCTGCTGGAACAACAACCTGATCTTGCCCAAAAGCTCATCACCGCTACTCAAGACCCCGAGAACGCGGCATTAGCGAGAAACAAGGTATTCGTTCGACTGGGGAAATCCTCCTTCCTTGCTGAGGACATCCACCCGCTCGTCCATGCGGGCTGGCTGTGGCAGGACATTACCGTCGAGGGGCCAGCCCTGACCCGAACCCTACAGTCCCGTGAAGGCTTCATGCTCACGTCCGACTACAGCG
Organism: Pseudomonas poae; assembly: GCA_004000515.1. Lineage (GTDB taxonomy): Bacteria > Pseudomonadota > Gammaproteobacteria > Pseudomonadales > Pseudomonadaceae > Aquipseudomonas > Aquipseudomonas cremoris. The sequence continues at coordinate 50,929 of CP034538.1, read as the reverse complement.
TTATTTACTGCAAGTTAGCGGAGCTGGACTGGGTTATTCCTCACATATCCCGGCTTCGCGAGGCCGACATCCCAAGCCTCGAGCAGGCTGTGAAGTCGCTGATCGAGAAGGCCGTACTTGAGGAAATAGGCGGATCACCTGTGCTCAGCCTCACAACCTACATGCTCACGAATGTCGCTGAGCAGTTCGGCATCACGCCAACATCTCTAGAGAACGCGGTGTTCTGCTTCCGCGATGCCGTCAAGGTCGCCAAGCGCAGAAAAATCTTCGTTCGCCCCCCTTTACGAGGAGCTTCCCAAAAAATGAGTGAATGGGACTACACCAGTTACTGGCGGAAAAACTACGAGGCGCGGGAAGCAGTTGCGTGGGGTTCGTCCATGCTCGCCGGCACCGCCGTTCAATTGATGACGGAGATGCCGGTAACCCCATACCTGATAACGCTTGGCGTGCAGGCTGGATTTGCGTTAGCGGCCATACCAAGGGCCCTCCGCGTTCATCGGGCAAAAGCCTGTCTCGTTGGAGCAGATCTCTCCTTCATCACCTTGGAGGAGGTGATGGAGCTGGTGAAGAGACACCCACACGAGTTCTATTTCGGCGAGGCTTTCCCTTGGCGACAGCGGCACGGGCAGTACGCATTCGAGCTCCAGGCGATGGATATTGAGGCCATTATCGGTAAGCGTGGCCGCCGCAACGCTGAGGTTAAGGGTACGAAATGGATACACGGGATCGGCATGGATGAAGAGGAGCCATGTTTCCGGCCAGCAGACCAGCGTTCGATCCACCACCTCGTGCTGGGCACAACAGGGGCCGGTAAGACCCGCTGGTTCGACCTGGCCATATCTCAGTGCATCGCTCGTGGTGAGCCCGTGATCGTAATCGATCCGAAAGGCGATAAAGGCCTAGCCGAAACATGCGAGCGCACATGCAAGGCGATGGGGAAGGCCAGCCTGTTCAAATACTTCCACCCTGCACATCCGGATAAGTCGGTTCGTTTGTCGCTGACAAAGAACTACGGCCGGGCAACGGAAGTTGCATCCCGTGTGGCAGTGTTGATGAAAAGCGAAGCTGGCGATCCATTCCAAGCCTTTGCTCAAATGTCCTTGAATAGCGTGATTCAGGCCATGTTGATCTGCAACATCCTGCCCACGCTTGTTGGTCTCAGGAGAACCCTTGAGGGAGATGTTCCAGGGCTAACCATCAAGGTGGTTATGGCCTTCGGTTCAAAGGTCTTCGGTGAAGATGAATTCGCGAGGATGGCCGAATCAGCAATTCTTTCGGCCAAGGTTCGGAACATCGAAGAGAAGGCGAAGGTATTACGGAAGGTCTATTACAACGATATCGCGAAGGTTGAGGCCAATACCGATCTGGAAGGCCTGCTCACCATGCTCGAGCACGAGCGATCGCACTTCAGCAAGATGATCGCTGGCCTTCTTCCAATCCTGGTGATGCTCACCTCCGGTGAAATGGGGCCGCTGCTTTCCCCGCACATCGACGACGAAGATCCGCGCCGAATCAGTGACCTCAACTCGGTCATCAATGCCGACCAGGTTCTTTACCTGGGCCTCGACTCGCTTGCCGACCCGATGGTGGGCTCAACCATCGGGTCGCTGGCCCTGGCCGATCTGGCGTCGACAGCGGGCGAGATCTACAACCACAGGTTGCCTAAGCCGGTGAACATCTTTGTCGACGAGGCCGCCGAGGTGATCAATGACCAGCTCATCCAGCTGCTGAACAAGGGCCGCGGCGCAGGGATAAACCTCTACATCGCAACCCAGACCATCGCCGACTTCAAGGCCCGCATGGGTGACGAAGCCAAGGCCATGCAGGTTTTGGGGAACGCGAACAACATCATCTGCCTCCGCATCCTTGATACCGATACGCAGGAGTTCGTGGCGAAAAGATGACGCCAACTCGCTACAAATACGTGATGCGTACTCAGGGCAACTCGGCAGGTGAAGGCGGGGTGGTGCAGGGCGGGAATGTTGGTGAGCGCCTTATGCAAGAGGAGGGTGAGCGCTTCCCAACAGCGCTCCTCGGCGAGCTACCAGACCTCGAATATCTCGCGGTGTTTGCGGGCGGTGATATCCGCAAGGGGCGACTACCCATTCTTACCGGCCCGACTGCCAACTGATTCCGGAGCAAAAAATGACTGTCTCGATTCCACTAGAAATTCAGCGGCTCACTGGCCTGGATGAGGCCTCAACAACTCGGCTGCGCACGTTTGACCTGGAATGGCGTTGTGGCACGCAATTCATCTTCAAGATGCTTGAGGCGGGCCATAAACCCGAGGTAATTGGTGCTGCCCTGATTGATGTGCTGGTGGCTTACCAGCGTATGTGTCGTGAGGGTATCAGCGACTTTATTCGGCTCCGGGTGGTGCTCGGCCACATCCTCCAGATCCTCACGAGCTACGGCAATGCCCCTGCACCGGGTGATGTTGTCCTGTGGTGCGAAACAACAAATGTCCCGCAACCTATCCGGGAGTTCCTGATCAATGGCTGAGATGCTTGAAGAGAAGTGGCCAAAGGGCGTTATGGCCTCTATAGCGTTCTTCTTCGTCCTGATCCTGATGCTGGCGACTGTTGCGCCGAACAAGCTTGTGGATACGGTGATGCTGAAAGAGCGGAAATGGGGCATTGAGTTGCTTGGCGATTCGGACATGGAGAAGGTGCTGGAAAAAACCAATCGCTACTACTCGGCACTTGTCATCGACTCGGGGGCAAAAAGATTGTCTCCGACATGCTGATGCCTCGTGGCGGCACCGTGGATGCCTTCGAAAAAAACGTGGATTGGTGGTTTCGGTATCTTGAGTCCCGAGGTGAGGCCGTCCAGAAAATCATCTACCAGATGGTTTACCGGATCGTTTTAACGCTTTACTGGTTGCCACTGCTGATCGCGGTTCTGGTGCCTGCTATTTACGCCGGCTGGATGCGCTGGAATGCCAAGCGGCATGGATTCGACTACTCATCACCGTTCTTGAATAACAACGCCGCGATCGTCCTGTCATGGGGCGGAATGCTCATCGTGCTCAGCGTGCTGATGCCTCTACCTTTACCGCCACTCGTTATCTCAACCTTCATCGTCATCATGCTGCCTGTCGTGCTGTCCGTGCTGATCAGTAACCTGCCAAAGCGCATTTGAATTCTGACCATAAAACCGCCTGAAAACGGAACTTTCAGGCGGCGTTTGTCCGCAGAATGCCCCTAACACAACGACAGGCTGACCCTTATGGCAACGAAAACCATCCCCTTTGCTATCACCATCACAGCCCTTGCCACCGCTTTGGTTGTTGGTTCCTATCACTATTTCTCCACCGTGAGCGTGCTGGAAGGCCAGATCAATACTCTCGAAGGTGAGCTGACTATTGCGAGAGCACAAGCAGTCGACCCCGCCTCTATCCAAGAGATCATCGGTAACCTCAAACAGCTTCCAGAAGATGATATCCCCGCAGCTCCGGACAACTGGATCTATGGCTCTTCATCTGCTCGGTACACGCTCGTCGAGATGACGGATACGGAATGTCCTTACTGCCGCGATCACTTCCCCCTGCTGAAAGCGCTTATCGAGTCGTCAGCGGGGCAAATCAATGCCGCGATTCTCCATGTCCCCGCCCTTGGCGAGGCATCACGCCGGCAAGCCCTGGCGATCGAGTGTGCTGGTGAGCAAGGCGGCTCAGATGCTGCCTGGAAGTACACCCAGACGGTTTTCGATAAAACCGGTGGCAACGGCAAGGGGGTTTCAGAATCACTCGTTTCTCTTGCGACAGAGCTTGGCCTGGATGGGAAGCGTTTTGCAGCCTGCACAGACTCGAAGCAGGCCATCGAGCGAGTTACTGGCGATCTTGATCAAGCCATAAAGCTGGGCATCCAACAGACCCCTTCAACCCTGCTCCTGGACAACCAGACAGGCATGTCGATGGTTCTCCAAGGTGCTAACGCTAGTCATGAAGGCATCCTCAAAGCGATTGCCAGTCTCAGCAAAGCAGGGGGTGCCAAGTGAGCGAGCCAATCAAAATTCCGGCATACATCGACCAGCCGCCACACGTGATGTTTTGGCGTTTGGATGAGGTCATGCCGATAGGGATCGGTTTGGTTGCAGGCGTTCTTCTGGCACAGCTGATTCTTTGCACAGTGGTGGGTCTCCTGCTCGCTCGCTTCTATCGTCGCTTCTGCGACAACCGCCCTGACGGCTATCTGCTTCACGCCATTTACTGGCACTGGGGAGCCATTGGCCGGAAGAGTGTGCGATCCATGCCCAATTCCTACGAGAGAGAGTTCGTCTGATGCTTTTTAAGTCGCTTAGCAATTCGTTCGATGGCATGCGCGGAGAAAATCAGTTTTTGCGCATTGCCGTTGCTGGCCTTGTATTGAGCAATCTGCTGGTGTCTTGCTCTGCTCTCAACAAGGATGAAGTGGTCACCGTGATACCACCTACCCTGACTGAGACCGCCTGGGTCAGTAAAACGCAAAGTTCCGGGGAGTACGCCGACGCATGGGCTCTTTACATCGCGATGATGCTAGGCAACGTCACCCCGCATAATGCCTCTGTCGTAAAAGATGCCCTGGGGCCTATCCTTGATAAGTCGATCTATCAAGATACGATGAAGGTTCTCGATACTCAGATTCATCAGATCCGCCAGGATCGTGTGACCTTAAGCTTCGAGCCGCAGAAAGTGCTCCGCGATAACCTCAACGAGAACAAGTTCTACGTTACCGGCCGCTCCGTGAGCGAAGGGCCGGCGGGCGACAAAAAGCGTAGCAATCGAACCTATGAGTTCGAGCTTATGATCAAAGACTACAAGCCTGTCCTGAGCTGGGTTAGTACGAACTCTGGCGATGCTCGAACCCAGGATGTGGTTGATCGCGAGAACAGCAAGGCGGAGAAACAAGCGGAGCGCGAGAAGAGAAAGAATCAGCAGCGCTAAGCTGCGATGAAAGAAGCCCATGCCAATGTCTTTGGCATGGGCTTTTTCGTTGGTATCGCCAGTCAACGCCTACACAAAATTCCCCTCCGTTTTCAGACGCAAAAGCTGCTTGAAAACGCGACTCAAGCGACTTAATGCCCTCCAGAATTGACGACAACTCAGAGCAGAGGTCGTCTCGATGTCACTTCCAGTTTCCCTCCATTTCTTCAAGCCAGCTGCGCTCGTATTGGCTATGGCTGCCGTAATGCCTGCTATTGCCCAGGAGCAGATCCAGATACCAGGCATGAACATGCCAGTTGCTGCCAGCACGCAGCCTCAAGTGGTTGCCAAGCCTGCGGATTCTCCAGAGAGCGTTCCTGAACGACAGGAAGAGCCGCAGGGGGAAAAGAAACCACGTCTGGTTGCCATTACTCCGGGCTCTGTTGAAAACCCCAGTGTGCCGGCCAGCGTTGTGAAGAAGCCCACTCCTGTTCAGCCCATCGAGTCTCGCCAGGATGTGGTCGTTGCAAGCGGCACAAACACCCTGATTCCGATCAGCAGAGGCCAAATCAACCGTCTGGTTACGCCGTTCGATAACCCTCATATCCAAACGGTAAGTGAGGCTGATATTTCGACAAGTGGAAACGTCATCTACGTCACTACTCAGGATGAGAAGCCGGTGACCATGTTCGTCACACCTGAGGACGATGAGTCTGTTGCAATTTCCCTGACGTTGCTGCCGCAGGGCGTACCTCCCATCCAGGCGAACCTGATCCTGGCGAAAAACGTACAAGGGCTGGCGAGCGGCATGCCCGTAACCTCGTCGACGAACTACAGCGGCCAGGCGCGGAAGTGGGAACGCTCTCAGCCGTATATGGACACTCTTCGCTCCCTCATGCGCGAAATGGCGCTAGGCAAGTTGCCGCGTGGATACAGCTTCGGTGCGCTTACCAGCGGCAACAAGATCCCCGCCTGTGCGCAGCCAAGCCTCAGCTTCGATTTCAGCAAGTCGCAGTTGATCGAGGGCCATGACTTCAGAGTCTTCGTGGCCACCGCCGAAAACGTGTCGGCCAGAACCGTTGAGTTCGATCACGGCTCGTGCACTCACCCTCACCGAGCAGCTGTAAGCGCATGGCCAGATGAGGTGCTTGAACCTGGCCAGAAAACAGAAGTGTTTGTCGTCACTCGGGTTCCGACCGAAGTACCGCAAAGCTCCACTCGTCCAAGCCTGTTGCAGTAAGGGGAACCATCAGTGAAAGCGATTCAGCAATTCCTCGAAAAACTCACGCCCAGAGGCAAGCTGATGCTTGCCATCGGTGGGACGGTTCTGGTCGTGGGTACTATCGTTGGCGTCGCCATGAACGCGGCGAGCCCCGAGCGCAAGGCACGCGCAGCGGCAAAGCCTCAGGTAGAGGCCATCCTCACCGATGAAGACCCCCGCGCGTTGGGCTTGGACTCGATCGCCAGCCAACTGCGACAGCTCCAGGCGCAGCAAAACCGCCTTGAGCGCGTGATGGGGCAGAAAGAAAAGGACGTTCAGCTCAAAAATACGCAAGAAAAAGTAAGCGGCCTGGAGCAAGAACTCCAGTTGCTTCAGCAGGAGCTGGCGCGGGTTGGACGGGAAAAGAAAGGCACTGGTGAGAGTGGTGATAACTCGTCCGACAGCTCCACCGCCAACCAGGCGCGTTCCCCTATCCCCCCTCGCGAATCGGCATTCATCAACAAAGTAACAAGCTCGCCGGCAGATCTGACTGACGTTTACTCGAACCTGCCACCTGAGCAACCGGAAGACCCTAAGTCGCGATCAAGCGAGAAAAAGGAAACGCCCAAGATCCGGGTGATCAAGGGCAAGGAAGACGAGGGAAAGAGCGACAAGCCTGAGGAGCTATCTGTGACGCTGCCCGCTGGATCGATCTTGTCTGGCGTCTTGGTCACAGGTATGGACGCGCCAACTGGAAAGCAGGCACAACGCGACCCTTTCCCGAGCCTGATCCGCATCAAGAATGAAGCAATCCTTCCTAACCGCTTCAGGGCTGATTTTCGCGAATGCTTCCTGATCGCCGGCGGCTGGGGTGACCTCAGCTCGGAAAGAGCCTATCTGCGAGCGGAGCGCCTGTCGTGCGTACGCAATGATGGTTCGGTGCTGGAGTCCAGCCTGGAGGCATACGCAACGGGCGAGGATGGGAAGGCAGGCATCCGTGGCCGTTTGGTTAGCAAGCAGGGCCAAATCCTTGCAAGAAGCCTTATGGCTGGCTTCATGCAGGGGGTCGCGAGTGCTTTCAACGTTCAAAAGGTACCGACCATCAACGTCACCCGCGCTGGAGATAACGGCGACACCGTTGCTCCTGTTTACGAGCAGGCATTCGATAGCAATGCACTTCAGTCGGCCGGCTTCAGTGGGGCGGGGACGGCTCTTGAGCGAGTCGCCGACTTCTATCTCGAGATGGCTGAAAGCATCTTCCCTGTTATTGAAATCGACGCAATGCGTGATGTTGATTTTATCGTCAATAAAGGCATGACCGTTAAGTTCAATGCAGCAACTCTCAAAGTCAATGACGTAAACAATTAAGGAAATCGTGATGATTAAGAAAATTATCCTTGTAAGCGCAATTGCTGCATTGACTACCGGCTGCACGAATCTTCTCAACGTAGGCTCAAGTGAGTATGCATGTAAAGGTATGCCGAGCGGCGTTACTTGCATGTCCGCAAAAGATGTTTATTCGGCAACTGAGGGTGATGACTACAAAACCCAGTTGAAGCAAGAACAAGAAGGCGTTGAGGCCGGCAGTGATAAATCAACAGGTACCGGCGCAACGCGCGTGCTTATCGCAGAAGGATCGGACAACGCCCCAATGCCGATGAGAGCGAGAAATCCTCTTCCGATCCGCTCGCAGGCTGTAGTCATGCGTATCGCAATTGATCCATGGGAGGACGAGAAAGGCGATCTGTATGTTCCTGGCTTCATTTATACCGAAGTGGAAGCGCGTCGCTGGGAGATCGGTGCTCGAACCCCTCAGGCAACACCAACCTTGCGTCCCCTCACGATCGTTCAGCCGCCGCAGGCTAATTCTGCCAAGTAGAACATTAAACGAAGTGCCGGCGGTTGAGCAGAAATGCGCCTTGCGAAAGCAGGCGCATTTGGTCGTTTCAAGACCTAACAAAACACACTCTAAGGTTTCGCTTGCCAACGCGAGTTAAAGGAGTTCCACGATGGGTACGACAAAGACCCGAGGGCCATCGTTCCTCAATAAAGTGAGTGGTGCGCTTCTGGGCGCTATCGCTTTGGCCATTGTGCCAATCAATGGTGCGTATGCCGACCTTGTTAAATACGGCTATACGAACAATGCTGGGGTTCAAACCAATACGGAGCCAGGCACAGGGTTTATCAACCCCTCCACTGGCATATCGTTCATGGTTAGCGGTGGTATTGACCGAAAACTGCGCATAGCGGTGACTGCTAACGGTACCGCCACACCTGTCTTCACTAAGGAAAGTTCAAAGGTTCTTGGTGCGAGCGACGTTATTTCATACAACGGCGAAAACTACTACGCCGAAGAGTTTGTTAGTCCGAAGCTACCTGATGGACGCTACACCGTAAAAACAGAAATTCTGTCCAGCGCTGGAGCTGTTGTTCAAACTGAAAATGTTCCCCTCGTTATTGATACTGCTGGCCCTGTAGCAGGTACATTTGCCCCGCGCCCATATACATGGGGTGAGCCCGTTCTCACTGGCGAAGTTTGGAAACTCGGCCTTGCAGCAATCGATGCTTTGACATATTCGAGCTTCGTCCTGGATGGGTTATCTGACACATCGGGAATTAGCAAGGTCACCGCTAACGTATATCGGGAGTCTGGTGCTCTTTATAAAGCGCATAATGTTCTGTTTTCGGAAGAGAGCAAAACGGCTTCAATTCAGTACAGAACAAATTTCTTTCCTGATTCAGATTTGGATGAGGTATTTGGACTGGAGTTTGTTGTCACTGATAAAGCAGGTAACTCTACGGCCACCAAACGTCAGAAGGTAATGTTTGACAACATTGCCAACGCGCCCACTGAACCGTTTGGTGTGTATGACCCAAGTGTTTCTACTACTCTCGCGCCCGGCCTAAAGGGGTTTGTTCCCTATGTCGCCGGATCTTATGTCAAAACTAACCCGATACGGCTTGCATGGAAAATCCCAAAGAGCAACTGGCATACCTACCGGCAAGGAGGTATACGCTTCACAAACAGTTTTGGAGAGAACCAGATTGTTGGTGAGGATTCGGCCTATGTTTACCTTGTCGGGTCGCTTCCATATCGAGCAGAGGATAATAACTACATCAAGTTCTCTAACTTTGGCGAGTGGGGTTCTCAAGGGACTATTCGATACGATTTGGTATTGCATTCCTCTGCACCTAAAACGCCGGTAATCAGTCGTGTTGAGTATTATTTTAGCGACAAAGGCTGGCTCAGCTATTCGGGAAGAGTAGTTTCGCCTCAGGAATTGCCTGTCACGGTCACGAAAGTTCGGTATACCGTCGAGGCGCGCCCTTTCGATCAAGTGGCTACTCATATGGGCACATGTACTATACCTGCCGGGCAGACCCAGTGCGAAATCGCTGTCACTCGCCCATTGAACAAAGGCACGTCTGGATACCTTCATGACCAAGCTGTTCTGAAGAGTGCAGACGGCTCGTTGAGCGCAACTGGTCAATGGGCGAATGTGTGGTGGAACGACCTATACCTGCCAATCCTTAGTTACACATACGACTCGTCGAGTATGATTCTGACTCTAAACGTCAGACAGCCGCAGCAGGGCGCATACCAAAATGCTCTTAGTCACAGTGCGTCATGGCTCGAAAACTCAAGCGGTACAACACTTAGCGTAACCAAGAAACTTACATCGTCATCTGGTGAATTTTTTGAGTACGAATTTGATTTGAAAACCCTACCGGAAGGCTCCCATGATCTTGTTGGTGTTGCTAGCGAAAATCTAGGCGCAATAACGAAGCTACCTCTTTTCAAGTTCCAGAGCGATCGGACAAAACCAGTTGTTACGGTAAGCAGGGTGCGAGTGATTCTATCGATACACTCGACAAAATCACCTTCACGGTAACTGACAATAAAGACCCTGCACCAAAGATTACATCGATTAGCTTGACTGGGGGGCCGGCTAACGAATCGATTGCACTTTCGTTTCGCAAGCTCAATGCGACTACCTACGGTCTTGAGTACCCGATCCTATTCCCATCCTTAACGGCTGGAGAAAGTTATACGCTCAGAGTCAATGCGCAGGACTCACAACAGAACAAGGGTGTTGGCTCAACCACGTTCCTCTACAGCCCTAAGATGGCTGGGATCGTTGGTCATGTAAACGGTCTCGTTAATATCCCTGCGGTGCCAAAAGAGTTCAATCGTAACGATGGCTCTGTGGTGATAAACAGCGAACAGCTAAAGCTTGCAGACGGTACGCCAGTTTCTGGTGTTTATGATCTGCTGGCAACGCTCAGGTCTGACGCAGCAACACCCCTAAAGATTGGCGGTGTTCTCGTCAATCCGGGGGCAACAGTAACGATTAGCCAACTCAACTTCACTAGTACCGGCGGTAAGATATCGCTACCTGTTGTTCCGGTAACTCAGGGAGCTACCGGAAGTAATGGTGTGATCATTTCTACCTCCGCGCCGAATGCTCCTGTGGTGTACGCCGATATCAATACCTGGATGCCCAAGGTCACGCTTGGCATCAACAATAAAAATCCTGTACAGGCAATGACTGACACCACGGTAAAGTTGTCCGCTTCGGCTAGCAGCATTTGCCCTCTAACGACATCTTCCGCGGTGGCAAGGTCTGCCGATCCCATCAAGTCGCCCATCTGCTTGCTTGAGTGGACGAGCATTCCCCGAGGCCTTCAGCAAGTAGAGGTTTCTGGTGCACCGCACCCGGTCACTCAGCTGACAGGGCGAGTCCTCGACGCAGGCCAGCAGAAGGTCGCTTATTCCCTCTATGTATTCAACAAGGGTACGGAAAAGGTACTGCTGAGCAGCGGTGAGGAAATACTGAGCGTCAAAGCTGCGACCGGCTCAACAACCTTCATCCAATCGCTGCATGAGAAAAGTGTTACTCGTGCGATTGAGACTGCATCCGTCACCATGACGCAGCGCTCGGGCCCAACGTGTTCGATCACTGGTGATGACGCAGCGGCAAAGAGTGCTGGCATGAGCGGCGGTGCCTTGAAGTGCTTGATTGAGTTCTCGGTCATCCCGAAAGACCTGAGCATCAAAGCGCTCGATCCTCTTGAGTTGACCGGCGTTTTCACCCGTTCCGGGCAGCACCCGATCCGCTGGACGGCTAGCGTCTACGACACCACCGGGAAAAAGATCACCCTCGAAGAGGGGCAATCGGTCATTCAGGTAATAGAGCCGCCTGTAACAACGAAACTGACGGTCAGCGTCAACGAAAGCTCATCGGTGGACGCAACTCCCATAGAGGACTTCCCGGTAGCGTGGGAGAAGAAAACCTATTCAGTTCTGTCGAGCCCGTCCCAGGGCTCTGTAGTCGCGACCCCTACCGGGTTCACCTACACCCCGAACACTGGATACGTTGGCCCCGATGAGTTCAGGTACCGCGTGCAAGACGTGTCTGGGATGAAGGCTGAAGCCACCGCGGTTGTGAATGTCGCGAAGTTCAATTACGCCCCTACCTGGACGGGAGTAACCATTCAGGCCCGTGAAGGGCAAGTGAGTGACCAGGTTGATCCTGAGGTGCATGACATCAATCTCTGGGACAGCCATACGTTCAAGATCCTCACGAACCCGACGCACGGGACTGTCCGTGTGTTCTATGGCCGTATGGAGTACACCCCTAATCCGGGTTTCTATGGGGAAGATTCGTTCACTTTCAGCGCCACGGATCAGGAAGGGCTCAGTGTAGAAGGAGAGGGGAAGGTCACTGTTACTCAGTTCAATTTTGCACCAACGGGTATCACCCCTTCGACAGTGAAGATGTACGCAGGAATCGGTGGAACGGCCGATCTGAAAGTGATCGATCCGAACAACTGGGGCTCGCACACCTTGCAAGTCGTCAAACAGCCAGCACATGGCCACGTGACGGTGAAGGGAATGAGCATCACCTATAAGACCGATGGCCAGGCTGAAACCTCAGTACAGATTCGTGCCATTGACCAGGATGGCCTCTATGTCGATCAAGATGTTGTCCTGAAGCTTTTGCCGGCCTGGGAGATGTTCAAAGACCGCGAAGTTCAGCCTACCTCGGTGGCCCCGAGCATCCCGGCCGTGAAGCACCAAATGACGACTCGTTTGGGTGCCTATGCGCTCCGAATTCCCGACCAGGAAGTGATTCAGGCTCTCGGCGGCGAGATCATCGCCATCGTCACGCCTGACTCGAAAGTTGGGGTGACACTGGAGCATCGTGAGCTTTCTCAAGGCACTGGTATGCGTCTGGTACCTACGAAAATGACTGCCGATCTGCTGGAGGCCCGTTTAGGTGGCCTGGATGTTGGGGTCGATGGCCAGGCGCTGGTCTATCTCAGTCGCGCCGATATGACCGGCCCTGTCTATTCCGTGCCGGTAACCGTATGGGCTCCGGAGGGCGTACTGACGGCTGATGCATGGGAGATTCTGCAAGCGTCCGGCCGTGCTCAAATCAGCTTCAGCCCGAGCAATGGGGCATGCAGCATCTTGACCAGCGAAGCTGTCGCGAAGCCGAAAAATGCACTTCAAGATCGTGCTTGCTACGTCACTTGGACGAAAACCCCCGATGAATGGCGCAACGCTAGTACCTTGGCCAATCTGATGATGGATGCCGGCGGGAGTTCTTTGGGAAACCAGACTATCGAGGCTACCGCCTATGTGTTTGACCCTAGCGGCGTGAAGCACAAGATTGCGAGCTTCACTCGTGACTTGAAGATCCTTCCGGTTGCAGATCAGATCCGCTTTGGCCTGAAGCCAGCACCGGCAGAGGCCTATCAGAAGGTGCAGCAACTTTCCTTGTTGCTCCGTCACACGGATGGCCCTGTGTGTGATGCAACGGCGAACGAAGGCGTTGCGAAAAAGACGGCTCAGCAATGGTCGAGCCGCCCATCGTGCCTTATCCGTTGGATGCAGATGCCAGAAGGCATGGCCCAGCAACGCAACACAGTCACGCCACTCGCGGAAGGAACAATGACCCTGCTTGGAGCGAACAACATCTCCTGGAAGGCATCCATGTTTACGCCGAGTGGTCAGGAAATCGATATTGGCTACGGAGAGCACACCGTAAACGTGATCGAGCCGCCGGCAATCGAAATCGATATGCCGGCAAGCAACCTGGTGAAAGAAGGGCTGTATTCGGTCTCACAACTCGGCGGCTATGTTGGTAGCGCATCAGTGACTGCAATCGCAGCTTCCTTGGACGTGGCGATCAATCGGGCGGATGCAGTGATCGAACGGTCTACGATTCCGAGTTACGGTCGTGCCCAGCGGTTTACGCGCTACATCGAGGGGGCCGAGGCTCCCCTGTGGAGCGTAACGCCATACTCTGTTGACGTTGGATACACCGCGTTGCCAGAGATGAGGTCGACCAAAACCGCGTCACTCCTGGCGGTCCCTCACGACAAAATTCTCCCTGTCATTCTCAACGACGAGAGAACTGTCCTGGATACGGTCAGCCTTCCAATCCGCGTGGCCATCAAGGACACCCGCTACATGGAGGACGCATATCGGCTGAGCAGCATGGGCGACTGGGATATTCGCCTGCTTTCGACAACTGCCGGAGTGAATTATGAGCCGATGACAAACTGGGAGCCCATCGACGAGAACGGGGAGGTTGAGTTTGAGATCGATCTACAATCGCTGACGAACAAAGCGGTTCGCATCATTGCAGAAGCGCGTGTTCGCTCCCCCTGTGCCGGAATACGAGCTGATTCGGGAGTCGGGCTCGCCAATGGTGCTCTCCGTTCTCAACGGCGAATCTCTCGATGGTTCAATCCAGGCATTGCGGGTTATCGGCCCAGCTCCTCTTCGCAGCAGCTTCTACGCCGTCACCAACGATCGCTACCAGTCAGGAGACCTTGGTGACGTGCGCTGGGAAATGAGCAAGGACGGCGGCGTGACGTGGGAGGACGTTGAGGCCAATGCGAAGCTGCCGCAACGGCTCAGCATGGTCTTTCAGCGGGGTACATATCTGCTGAGGGCAGAGTTGACGAACCGTCATAGCGGCGCGAAATCCATGACCCCTACCGTTGAAGTTATTGCCTATGTCGTGCCCGTTGCCCGCCTTAAAGGCCCAGCAAACGTGTTTATTGGTGATAGCGGTACGTTCACGCTCACTGACATCAAAGGTAATGCGCTCGATACGACCGGAATGGTTGTGGAATGGTCGGAGGATCGCGGTAAAACCTGGGCCGCTGGGGAGGGCTCCTACCGGCTGAGCCGCAACTCTGCTGATCGTGTGTACCTCACGGCCAGGCTGAAATACTCAGACTCACCAGAGGATAAGCGCGTCTACAAAACCCTCCGCGCAGGCGTTGCGTTTAGACCTGTCCGGCCGCCTCGTGTCCAGATCATCGGGCCGCGCCGTCCTGAGGTAGGAAAGGAAGCTACCTGGGTCGCCAACTTGATGATGCCGTACCCGAAAATGGATATGACAATGGATGGTGAGTTCATCCTGCCTGACGGCACAGTCGTCGACTCCACTGAGGTGAAGTACACCCCAACTCGGGAGGACATGGAGAAAGAAGAGAGCTACATCAGCGTCCGATCTTGGATCAATGGGTATGAGGATCGAGGCGGTTTGGGCCTAACTCAGCACCGTCTTATTTTCTGGTCGTACGACTGGCCTGAGTGGAAGATCAACACCAAATACTCAGCCAAGTATGCGCCGGCAGACTTGACCATGACGGCTCGCTCTCTTGGCTTGTTCCGAGAGTTCGAGGGCTTGACCATCGAGTGGGATATCCCACCCTACGCCGGCCTAGAAATGATCAAGGACTCCAGCCAGACCAGTCGCATCGTTCGACTGACTGAGCCGGGGATCTACACATTCGGTGCTCATATCACCGACTCGCGGGGCAACTACAGCTATGCCGAAACAGAGATGGAGTTTTTGGAGCCTATTCCGTGGGATGTGAAATTGTCCTGGAGTGGGGATAACGACGCGAATCGTGCCCCGCTGGGCGTTCTGATCCGACCATCAATCACCGGCGGGCATCCCAAGGATCAGATACTCAGCAAAACGTTCAGTCTCAACGGGGAGACGCTATCAAGCTCAGGGGATTATGGGCGAGCGACCCTTGAAGAGGAGGGCGTGTATACGGTGAAACTGGATGTCGCCAGCGCAATGGGGCACACAGCAACAGGCCAGGTTGACATCTCGGTGGCAAGGAACAAGCCCCCGGTCTGCAAGCTGGAGCTTGTGGTCGGTCGAACCTCCTGGCTGGCAAAAGCCGTTTGTACTGATGAAGATGGCCGCATGGCCAAAAACCTTTGGTTCATCAATGGTGAGCAGCAGGCTCTCAGCTCAAACAGCATCTCTGTGCCAATGTGGCGTTATCCAGATGGCGAGCCGGTAATTACGCTTGTAGGTATCGATAACTCCGGCGCGGAATCGCCTCCAGTCTCCAACAAGTAAGAGAAGGGCCGCATAAAGCGGCCCTTTTTAATTTCCGTCGACAAATGCGCCTGAAAGCGAAACACAGGCTTACGGAAAGCACGAAAAATGTCTCCTGAGCGCAGCCCCTGCGCATGTCAACCTCTAGGAGCAAGACCAATGCACGTCAACAAAGCAACCCTCCAAACGATGGCCATCGCAGCGGCAATGGTGGTCGCCGGTACCGCGCTCGCCGGTACCGGCGGCGATACGTTCGATAGCGTGTGGATTACCTTGACCGAGTGGATGCAAGGTACCCTCGGCCGCATTCTGATCGGTCTGATGATCCTCACCGGCATCGGCGCGGGCGTTCTCCGCCAATCGCTTATGCCGTTCGTTACTGGCGTTGGCGGCGGTGTTGGCCTCTATGCTGCGCCGGATGTTATCGAGTCGGTAATGTCGGCAACTATCCCAGCAGCAGCTGTAGTCACCAACGCTCTCCAAGCCCTGCCTGTAGGCTTCTGATCTCAGTCAGAACGCCTCTCTGAAAGGCCTCTTTTTCCGACGCTAAAACGTCCTGAAAAAGAGGCCTTTTCCGGGCCAAATACTCTGGGTGAATCGACTCAGGAGGTAAGCCCATGTTCAAACCAACCCGAACCATTCTTGCGATGACGCTGCTTGCATTGGCTGGCACCGCAGTAGCAGCGAGCCCTGCGGACAAGAACGCAGACAAGGTAGTGATGCTTCCTGCGTCTGCAATGCTGGCGATCGAGAAGAACGGCAAATTCGCCATCATCAGCGATACCGGCCGATTCATCATCCAGGGAACGGTTTATGACGTGTGGGCGAAGAAAGAGTTAAAAACCATCGAGGATGCTCGGATCGCCGCCCACTACATCCCAGTGGATAAGACCAACCTCGGTTTCAAGGATCTCGCCCCCCTCACAGTCGGCAACGGTGAGAAAGCAATCACCATGTTCTCCGACCCTGCTTGTGGTTTCTGCAAAGAGATCATTCAACAAGCCCGCTCATCCCTTCCCGAGGGGTATCGACTCGACGTGCTGATGTTGCCGCTGCTCAGCCAAGAGAGCGCGATTCGCACCAAAGAACTCCTCTGCGCGAAAGACAAGGTTGCTGCGTGGAAAGCCGGCGCTTCCGGCGACATGAAAACTCCTCTCGAACAGCTCCCAACCGCGCAGTGTGATCTCGATGTGATCTCGAAGCGCCGGATGACAGCTCAGTTTCTTGGAGCTCGAAATGTCCCTTTCCTCATTCGTGATGACGGTTTGACCCGAGAAGGCAAGCCTGAAGAAGGCCTGCGCGCCTGGATTGAATCGAATCGCACCCTCTAAGGAATTCAGAAATGCTCAAAGCGCTTATCCGCTCAACACCGCGGCTCTCGAAGCTGATCAACGGCCTCGCCTACGAGCCGAATCTTTACCTGTTCCAGCTGGAAGGGAACCGCCTAGGATTCGCATTCCTGTGTTCCCCGCTCTCAGGCTCAAACGGGGATGAAGGCGACCGCCTGAAGGCTGGTTTGACGGTCGACTGGCCTGAGAAGACAACAATCCAGTTCAGCCTGATTTGCACTGAAAATATCAATGAGATGAAGACGGGATTCCTTCGCCTGCGTCGGGCCTTCCGTGAATCTGGCCGCACTGACCTTCCCGTGGAAACCCAAGCCTTGCTGGAGAAAGTGACGAACGCGCGGGCCGAGTATTTCAGTGACCGAACCATGCGCCCAGTTGATTCAATCTCAGGTGTACGCATTCGTGAACAGAGCCTGGTCGTATCCGTAACAATTCCGATCGCCAATGCGTTGCCTACCCAGACAGAAGCGAACGCGGCGAAGGAGCTTTTCGACGGACTGCGAACCTCGCTGGACAGCTGCAACCTGGCAGCCGTGCCGCTCACCAACGATTCCTACCGTGAAATTTTCTCCTCCATCCTGAACCAAGGGCCATCGGCGTCGTGGCGCGAAGATCCGGACATGAAGGCGGACACAGACAAGCCCCTGAATGAGCAGATCCTCGACTACAACCGCAGCCTCGACGTGAAGAAAGACCACCTTCAGATCGGAGATGACTGCTTTGTAAAAACGCTGTCGGCCAAGCGCTTCCCTGATGTCATGTGGCAGGGCGATGCCTCTCAGTACCTCGCTGACATTCTGTCCCAGCGCGGCGGAATCCGGGGTAACTGCATCATCAACATGACCCTGTATTTCCCTCCCCAGCTGGAAACAAAGGACAAGCTGTCGAAGCGCCGCCAATGGGCCATCAACCAGAGCTTCGGCCCGATGGTGCATTTCGTACCCGTTCTACGGAAGACGAAGGAAGCCTATGACACGCTGTTTGAAGATCTCGACAAAGGGCTTCCCAACGTACAGGCGACAATGACCCTCGTGGTATTCGGCCGGAACCGGGAAGACCTCATTCAGGCAGCGTCGAATGCGAAGAGCCATTTTGCCACGCAGGGCTTCAGCCTCATGGAGGACAAGTTTTGTGTGCTGCCCGTGTTCGTGAACTCCCTACCTATGTGTGCCGACCCGGATGCGATGAGGGAGCTGTTCCGGTTCAAGACATTGAGCCTCACCCAGGCATTACCTTTGCTGCCGATCTATGGCGATTGGAAGGGCACTGGAACCCAGGTGGCCCCGTTCATTTCCCGAAACGGTCAGCCGGTTAGCTTCAACCTTTTGACTCCGACACCAATTACAACGCGATGATCGCGGCCCAGTCGGGCTCCGGTAAGTCGTTTGCGACCAACTATCTCATCACGTCGTATCTGAGCATTGGAGCGAAGGTGTGGGTCATCGACGTGGGCCTGTCCTACCTAAAGCTGTCTGAGGCGTACAAGGGCGACTTTGCACGCTTTGACCAAGAGTCGAATCTCTGTCTCAACCCCTTCGAGCTGATTGAAGACTACAGCGAGGAAGAGGATGTCCTGGTTGGGCTGCTCTCTGCTATGGCTGCCCCAACCGTGCCCCTGATCGACTTCCAAACCGCCGGGCTAAAAAGGCACCTCACGCAATGCTGGGAAGAGTTGGGCAAGACGATGATCGTCGACAACATCGCTGATTCTCTGCTTGGCGACCCAGACCCGCGTATTCAAGACATTGGCCATCAGCTCTTCGCATTCACCTCGAAGGGGCAGTACGGCCGTTTCTTTAACGGTAAGAACAATCTCAACTTCAAGAATCCCTTCACCGTACTCGAGCTTGAGGAGCTGAAGGGTCGCCAACACCTTCAGCAAGTTGTGCTCCTTCAGCTGATCTACCAAATCCAGCAGGACATGTACCTTGGTGAGCGTGACCGCCCGAAAATTGTGATCATTGATGAAGCCTGGTCGCTGCTCTCCCAGGGCAACGTTGGTGAATTCATTGAGCACGGTTACCGGCGATTCCGGAAATATGGCGGTAGCGCCATTGTCATTACCCAGGGGGTCAACGACCTCTATCAGAACAAAGTCGGACAGGCCATTGCTGAAAACTCCGCGTTCACCCTCCTACTCGGTCAAAAGGCCGAAGCTATTGATGCTATCCAGGAAAACAAGCGTCTGCCGCTGGGAGAGGGTGGCTATCGAATCCTGAAGACTGTTAAGTCGTACAAGGGGCATTACTCCGAGATCTTCATGCTCACCCCCGCGGGGCCGGTATCGTGCGCCTCACGGTGGACCCATATTCGATCCTCCTCTACTCGACCGCACCTGAAGACGTGCAGGCGATCCGAAATTACACGCTCACTGGCGTTCCGCAGGATGAGGCAATTCTGCGCGTGCTCCGTGACCGAGGTGTCGAGTACAGCTCTAATCCGGCGGAAGTCGCGTAATGGCGTTGTCGAACCCCTTCAGCATTGAGGCCAAGGTGCGAAGGGCAATGGCGAAGGTTGAGCGAGATCGAGCTCCAAAGCGACTCTCGGCAGCCTTTCTCGGCAAAGGCCTACTCTTTTCCGCAGTGGTTGCCGGCAGCGTTGTGCTGCTGGCATCCCGTTATTCGATCGCTATCGCTAGCCAGGACTCCCTATGCCTGCCCCCTTACAGGCTATGGATCATCGATAAAAAGCAGGATGACCTGGTGCGAGGGGAAATCTATGCCTTTCACTCCAAAGGTCTGAGTCCGATCTTTGCTGACGGCACGATCATCGTGAAGGTGCTTGAGGGAATGCCTGGCGATCGCGCCAAGGTCACGCTTGATGAAACAACCATCAATGGCGTGCCCGTAGGCAAAGGGCTTCAGGTAGCCAACCAGCACGGGATTGATCCCCAGAAATACGTTCGGGAAGGGGAAATAGGCGAGGGCCGTTACTGGTTCTTCGGCCGCACGCCAGATTCTTTCGACTCCCGCTACTGGGGCTCAGCGTCGACGGACCAAATCATCGGGAAGGCGTATCCAATATGGTGAAAAAGCAACTAGCCATGTGCATTGGGCTGGCCTTCGGCTGCACGATGGCCATCGCCGGCGATGACCTTGGCATTCGCAAGTACGACATCAATGAATTCGATCCGGCGCTCCTCGAGCAGGTCAGGGAAATCAGCCGAAATGCGAAAGCGGCACGCGATGAAGTAAGCGGCCGCGATGACATGAGTTGGGTGGGTGAGATGGCCGAAAAGGCGATCGCTCAAGGCAGTGATGAGGAGTCCCTGCAGAACGAGTCAGCACTCGCCAGCGCAGATGGCTCAGATCGCGAGAAAAAACATCCCCTGGGCGATGGAAACCGCACTCTAATATTCGTGTCGTGGTCGATGGGAGCCACTGCCCTCAAAGACATACTGCTGTCCTTTGACGGACTGCCTGGTGTTGGCATCGTTTTTCGAGGCATCCCTGATGGTATGTCGATGAGCGATGCTGTGACCAAAATGCACCTCCTCACGCAAGAGACGCAAAGCACTGTGAGTGTTCTGCTCGATCCTCTCGCATTCCAGCGTCATAGCGTTTCAGCCGTCCCCACCGTCGCTCTCGAAGCACCGAATGATGCATTGATCGCTAAAGCTGCTGGTTCGTCCTCTGTCAGCTATATCGAGGGGGCCGTTAAGGATGGTAAGCGTGGGGATCTAGGCACTATTGGCACTACACAGGAAATCATCGAGCCAGACCTCATGGAGGTTGCGAAACAGCGCATCGCAGAGCTGGACACCGACGCCATGAAGAAGCGAGCGATCGCTCGATTTTGGGATAACCACAAAGGGCACCCATTGCCGCCGGTAACGGAGAGTGCGACACGTCTCGTCGACGCATCTGTCATCGTTCCTAATGACATCCTCGACAGCCAAGGAAGGGTTGTTCAGAAGGCGGGGAGGATCAATCCACTCGACATGATGCCGTTTGACCAGAAACTGGTCGTGATTGATCCGACGCAGCCTTGGCAGGTTGCCCTGGCCAGGCGTGAATATGCAGACCATGGGGCAAATCTGACCGTCACGGTGATGGCGACTCAGATTCCCACTGCCTCTGGTTGGGATCTGTTCAACAGCGTTCAAGACAGCCTGGATGCGCCCTTGTACCTGCTGCCGCCTGACATGGCGGAGCGCTTCCAAATCCTTCGAGCCCCATCTGTCGTAACAGCCGACACCAAAAACTTTATCGTCCGCGAGGTTGCTCAAACAGCCTTCGAGGAGGCCAATCATGAGCATCAATAAGGTAATAACCGCCGCAATTCTGGTGATTGCAGGCATGTTTTCCCCTGCCAGGGGTAGCGGCTGAGGCGTCCTCTTCCGGAGAGGTGATGTGTGAGGACTCTGGCCTTTTTGGTCCGAAGCTGTTCACCGACATCTGCTGGGCGTGCCTTTTCCCAATTCGTGTTTCTGGTGTGCAAATAACCCCCGGCACAGCCCCCGCGAAGGCTACAAAAATGGTCTTCTGCATCTGCCAGCAAGGCTCGTCCTCGATCTACAAGCCCGGAATCATCACGGCAATGTGGGAGCCAGCACGGATGGTTGAAACTGTCCGTAAGCCCGGCTGCTCGCCAACCCTAGGTGGTGTAACGCTGCCGCTTGGCAACAAGCGCAGCTATGGCCGGCTTCGGCAGGACAACAGCACCAGACAGGTCAGGCTGCCGGTTCGTTCTACCACGCCCATCTGTATGCATTCCCGCTACTTCAGATCCTCGATCTCTACACGCCTACCAAATGCAACCCGGACGGTTATCTCGACCTCGATATCATCTCTTTCACTGAGATCGACCCGACTTGGAACAACGGCACGTTGGCTTTCTTCCAGCACCCTGAGTCCGCGGCCGTAGCAAATCCAATTGCCATTGCGGCCTGTGCTGCCGAATCCGCCCTGGTAACCGCCCGGAAGGAGCCTCTGGAGTCGCTTTGGTGGTGTACCGGGACGTGGGGGAGCATCTATCCGTTTGCCGGCGTAACAGTGGCGCAAGATGCAAACCGGACGACAGCATTGCTGGCTGCGCGAGTGATCGCTCAGCAACACCGCAGGGGCCTCGCTCGTCGCACTATGGGCGATGAAAACGTGTGCAAGGCGGGTATCTACCCGACGATTCCGAAAAGCCAGTACAAAGTGACCCAGTTTTGGCCAAAGTCGCAGAACAGCAGAGCAATGTGGCTCGGAGAACCGCCGCAGACTTGGGAGGGTGGGCCTAGTCGGCATGTTCCAGGTACAGGGAACGATGCCATGTACATGTTCTGGCGATGGACAGATTGCTGCTCGAAGCTCTAATGGAGAATCCGCCCGTAAGGGCGGATTTGCGATGGTATGAATGACTTTCTAATGCTGTACCTACCCCCGGTTTTTATTCTGGGGATTCTCGCGGGCATCGCCCACGTTCGTCTACTTGAATTCCCGGCCTACCGAGGGTGGTGGGGTGAGTACAAGGTGAACTTCATGCTCCGCCTATGCCTCAGTGGCGAATACAAAGTGTTCGCCAACGCGATCTATCGCGGCAAGACAAGGGGAGAGTCGACACAGGTTGACCACATTATCGTGTCGCGCTACGGGATCTTTGTCCTGGAAACGAAGTGTTTCAAGGGAAAGATCATTACCTACCCAGAAGCCCCCGAGAGCTGGTTGCAGATCGTCGGCCGAAGGAAATATCGCGTGCAAAACCCGCTGATGCAGAACTATGCACACGTGAAGGCAGTTCAGAAGGTCACCGGAGTCCACTCTCAGAAAATCCACAGCTACGCAGTGATGGCAGGGCAGGCCAGCTTCACTTATGGAATGCCTGAGCGGGTCTACAGCATTTGGGGCGTGATTCGTAAAATCCAGTCCTACAAAGCCCCGGTTTTTACTCGGGGCCATGTGGTGTCAATTTGCCGGGCGCTGAGCGAGCGCAGAATCAAGGGAGGGTATTGGGCTGCAAGACGGCATGTCGAAAAGCTGAAGCGCCGAGGCGAGGATGGATCTACAACGTGCCATGAAGATAGACCCCGAGAGGAACACCTATCGCCACCCCAACAAGAACAGCAGCAGTGACAGAGATGATTGCGACCGTATCCCAAAATACTGCCTCTGGTGGCGCTTCAAGCGATTCGTGGGTGGCCAGCTCTTCTGCCCACAGTGGGATGGCTTCGCGGGGAGGAGGCTGATCCGTCGCTTGTATGCGTCTTCTACTGGTTCTTGCCGGTGTTGACGTAAGATCATCAAGCATAATGACTCTCCTAGTAAAACGCCCCGCAATGCGGGGCGTTTTCATTACTGGCGCGATCAAGCAACGGCTTCTTCAGGAAGCGAGTCGAGAGCGTCGGCATTGCCATCAGGCTCAATGTGACCCGCAGCCTCGCGCTCCTCCTTCTCAGCGCTCACTTTGGCTTCAGCCTTCTCAATATCTTCCTGGAGCTCTGCAACCTTGCTGGCGTATGCCTTTGCTCGCGCGCTCTGACCGAGGCCAACGAGTGAGCGGATCAGCCGGGCCATTTGGTTGCTCTTGTTTGCACGAAATTCCTCAGCTTCCGAGCTATCGATTTTCTCATGCAGCCAGGCGGTATCGACCTGGATAATCAGATGGTCAAATGCCTGAAGCAGGCTGCTCATCCGCTTGATTTCTGGGCTGGTGATTTCGAATTCACGAGTCAGTGGGGAGCTGTACCCTGCAAGCTCTTTGATTCCCAAGCTCTTCAAAAGCGTGTCCATCCGCTCAGACTCGTCACGCACGGCTACTTCCATGCGCTCGATTTTCTTCGAGACCGCATCAACCACCGCTTTGTGATCAAAGGTCTTGAGGTTTTTCGCCAGCTTGCGGGACGTAACGTCGATGATAAAAAGGGCCGTCATGAGGCTATCGAAACGGTTGCCGGCGAAGAACTTGGCCTGCTCCGTGTTCAGTACCATTTTTCCTTTGAGGGATGGCTTGGAGTATTGGTATTTCGTAGGTTGTGGTTGAGCGGTCGCCATTAGCGGTTTCTCCGGATGTTGGTGGCCAGCCTATTGCACCAGCTTGCGGAGCCTCTGGATTTCGATTTCACGCACGAATAGCGTCGGAATTTGAGGTGCGTTTTTCTGGTTGACGACAGAGTGAAATGGCGGCGAGAATTGCGGCACTCATCGGCCAAGGTCGATTAAGAATTTGCCTCCTGGAGGCCATTGACCCTAAGTGACAGCATGCTGCTGCCACTGGTACCCAAGACGTGTATGCGTCTGGGAGAAAGCCAAGCTGAGCTTATCAGCTAAAAAACCAAGCCTGCGTTCGCGTAGTGCCGATCAAAAAAGGAAGCCATAGGGCTTCCTTTTTTGTGTCAAAAAAACCCTGACGGGGAACTCCCGTTAGGGCGTTCTCCGTTCTTAAAAAATGGAGAACTGAAAAATGGCATCTACAACCCTCAAAGTTAAAGTGCTGACCGCGTTTGGCTTCCTCGTTGCGATGTTGGGAGCTGTATACGCACCGCAGTTTGCAGAGCAGATTTTGCCCTTCGCATTCTGTGTGTTCCTCGCTGTGGTACTTCTGAACGCTGAGCAGATCCTGCTGGGTGTTTCTCGGTATCTGCGCAGCTGCCTGAAGGCCTCGTACCCTCAGGCAACTAAGACCTCTCAAGTCGCAGCCAACGCCAGTTGGTGTGACAGCATCGATTATGACAACTACTACATTCCCTCCTACCTGCGTCGCCAGGGAGAAGAGCAATGATCCGTGTTGACTTCGATGTTCCTAGCTACCTCCGACTGCAACAAGGCCTTTGCATTGTCTCTGACCGCCTCGCGCACAAGCTGCCCGAGCCGGAGCATCAGGAAACGACGCAGCCTCTCGAAACTGTTGTGATCAACAAGCTGTATCGGCCGCAAGATCGCAAACAGGTTGCACCGATCGAGAATCAACAGCCGGACGAGATCAAGGGAGAGTTCATCCCTCGCGATTCACAACCCGAGCGCCAAGAAAAAGCGTCAGCAGTCGAATCCGCCGAAGGCGGTGATGACCATGGCGCGCGTGCTACTGAGATCAACTTTCAGGGTGTGGCTGGCAAGTCCGTGACCGGTGAATACCGCGGGTCTGGATTTGCGCCGTATCGGTTCCGCAAGAAGAACGGAAACTCGTTCTTTCTTCGGATCGGTGAGCACCTGGTTTGGGGGATTGAGCTTAGCGCTCAGCTCCGCCAGTCCGGCGCGCAACAAGGTGACGTTATCTCGCTGACCTTCCTCGGGAAAACCCCCGTGAAAGTGCTCAAAGAGGTCGATGTCAACGGCAAGAAAGAACAGGACTGGGTTGATACCTACCGCAACTCCTGGGAAATCAAGATCGTGTAATAGCCAGCAAATGCGCCCTTCGGGGCGCATCTCAACCAAACGGAGGTACCCATGTCCAAAGACTCAGAAGGCAATTACGCCCCAGAGAAGCAAGATGTGCTGGTAGCCGCTGATGGCCGCTGGCATGACATATACGCAAGCCTCGCATCTTCATTGGTGCCGGCTCACAAAAAAGCAGGGCGTGGGGTTCCATGTCCGGTGCATGGTGGGGAAGACGGTTTTAAGATTTTCCGTAAGACGGCAGGCTCGTCGAGCGGCGGGATCTGCCGTACCTGCGGGGTCAAGGCTGATGGCATAGCCTTGCTGATGTGGGTCAACCGCTGGAGCTTTCACCATGCTTTACAGGAGGTTGGAGCATTGCTCCGGGTCAAAGACCCGTATGGACGCACCGCTGATGGATTTATCCCAAGCGTTGTAATCCGTAAGGAGCGAGCCCCAGCAAAACCAGAGGTTTCAGACGATTGGCTGCGTGAAGCTATGCGCAACCTGTGGAAGGGAACCGTTCCTCTCACAGACCCATCAGCGGAACCAGCAAGGCTCTATCTTCGCTCCCGAGGCATTCTTGCTTGGGACCGACCAGAGCTGAGCCGCTACGTTCGCTTTCATCCGGAATTGACCTACAAGGACAAAGCCGGCAAGCGTTCTAAGCATCCAGGGATAGTGTGTACGCTCATCGATCCTGAAGGCCAGGCTGTGACCATCAACCGTCACTATCTGACAATGAAGGGTGAGAAAGCTGATCTCGCTGAGCCGAAAAAATGTTTCCAATCCCCAGCAACCGCAAGCTTCCCGGTTGTGCGGTGCCAACATCGCATCCAGGAGAAGTCTTGGATGTATGTGAAGGATTGGAAACAGCTCTGTCGGTGGAAACAGCCATGGGTATACCCGTATGGCCCTTGGTGAATTCCTACCTTTTGGAGAGCTTCGTACCACCAGC
Organism: Pseudomonas poae; assembly: GCA_004000515.1. Lineage (GTDB taxonomy): Bacteria > Pseudomonadota > Gammaproteobacteria > Pseudomonadales > Pseudomonadaceae > Aquipseudomonas > Aquipseudomonas cremoris. Next base: position 24,838 of record CP034538.1, on the reverse strand, counting down.
CTGCACCAAAGCAGTCCGAATCTGGGCTGACAAGGACCGCAAGGAGGGCGGCCAGAAAGCGGCATTCGCTTTAAAAAAACGTCTGTGGAAATGGGGATCAAGGCGCAAATAATGTTGCCGGACATGCCCATCCCTGACGGCTCCAAAGGTGTCGATTGGAATGACGTTCTTCGTGAACGTGGTTCTCTCGGCTTCCTCGGCCACGAGGTCTATCGCGCACAGCGATAGGCCTCTGGCCTTCTCGACTCTCCTCTCTTTTTCCGACCGTAAAAGCGCCTGAAAACGCGCCCCCTCCTGTTGGCCAACGCTCACAATTCGAGCATCCCCATCTTGGCCAGACGGACTCATGACGCCCCTAAAATTCCCCATCTTGTTGCTTGCTGCCGCTATAAGCAGCATTTCTCTTGCGGGAGAGACCAAGCCCGCCGAGTCAAAAACGCCCCAGGTTGCTGGTTCTTCGTTCTACCAGGACAAAGAACGCGGCTGGTTCTGGTACGAAGATCCGCCTCCTGAACAGGAACCCCAGAAAACTGAGCCCGCGCCGGTTCCAGCGGCCCCACCACCTGCCGAAACGGAAGCCTCCGAGCCGCCCGCGCCCGAGTTGCCACCGACTGGCAGCGTGGCGTGGATTCGGGAAATGCTTCCGAAGCTGCGTGATGCAGCCATGGATAACCCCACGAAGGAGAATGTGAGTGCGTACTTCTGGGCTCAGCGAATCATGCTCGACAAGGCCGAGCGATTCTCGCGTCACTCCGTCGAGGTAATCCGTAATGACCCCTTCCTCGACGAGGATATGCGTTATCCCGCCTCCAACGCCGCCTCCGACGCTCTAGCGACGGCGGCCGGCAAGCAGAAAGAAACCCTGCTGAAGCTCATCGCTGGCAGCTCTGCGCTGATGTTCTTCTACAACGGTAACGACTGCATTCTTTGCGAACAGGCCCTGGCAGCGGTCTCTGCACTCGAGTTCAGGTACGGGTTTACTGTCATGCCCGTCTCTATGGATGGGGCACCCCTTCCTGGCGGCAAATACCCAAACACGCAGTACGACACTGGGCTCGCAGAGCAGCTTGGCATCATCACCTCGCCGGCGCTGGCCCTGGTCATCCCTCCGAATGACGTGAAGATCGTCAGCTTCAGCACCGTTTCAATGGAGACGGCAACCACTCGGATTCTAATGGCGGCGAATGAAGCGGGGCTTATTTCCGATCAGGAATACAACGCCACATCCCGCCTTAACACCATGGGTTTGATCGACGCCACAAAATTGGCTGACGCCCCGCCCGATGCAACCAAAAACCCTAACGAATTCGTGAATCGGATGCGCGATGAAGCTCGTCGTGCCTTTCAAAAAGACAACGGAGGTGCCCAGTGAAAATCAAACCGATCGCCCTTGCTGTAGCGCTGATGGTGCCCTTCGGGGCTCACGCGAACATTCAACAGCAGGTCAATGAAATGTTCAGCGGCATGATCAACGTCACCAGTCCAGGGGCATATAAAACAGCCACACGCGGCGTTATTACCGGCGGCTCCGTTGTCCTTCGGAATCGAATATCCACTGCCAATCTCATCAGCATTACCCCTCCAAGCGCAAAGGGTGGATGCGGGGGCATCAACCTTTACAGTGGCTCGTTCTCCTTTATCAACGGCGAAGAGTTCGTGGCGCTCATGAGGAATGTGGCGTCGAACGCTGCTGGCATTGTTTCAGGCTTTGCCTTTGAGCTTGCCCTCGATGCGATGGACGCTCAGACAGGTGGCGTTATCCGCAACCTGGCCAACAAGATCCAGGCGCTCAACCAAATGTTTTCCAACAGCTGCCAGCTGGCGAGTGGGTTGGTTACGAATGCCAAAAAGGCATACGAAGAAAGCACCGACTTCAAATCTGCGATGACGGCCTTCGGATCGAACGTCTCATCTGACTTTTTTACCGCGAAATCCACCAAAGAGGACTCGCCGGCGAATCGGATTGCAGCCTCCGGCAAGGCCGTTCAATGCGAGAACACAGGGAACGTTCTATGGTGCGCCATGAAGAAGTCAGGCCTTCAGTCGCAAATCTTGTTCGGTAGCGATGAGAACGCGGAATTCATCATGTCCATGGTTGGCAGCTACAACGTGTCGCTCGCAAACGACGCCAGCGGGGGAAAAACTTCGCTGCGCATCCTATGCCGAAGCTCATCACCGGCGAAGGTCTGAAGATCCTGGTTGAGGGCTCAGCCAACCTTGATGTCAAGGTCTACCAGTGCGACCAGGATGACCCTGACTGCTCAGACCCGAACATCCGAACTCTCACCAGTTTCAAGGGCCTTGAGACTCGAATCCTGGAGGATCTTCAAAACAACGGAATCCTTGAGCGTTTTGCGAACGGCACTGCAACCGCTGCTGACGGAAACCGGATTGCATACCTCGCATCAAGCCGAGTAGGGGTGAATTTGATGAAAATCACCCAGAAGGCAGGCGCTCAATCCGGTTATGACTATCTGAACCAGTTCGCCAAGAAAATTGCTGCTGATGCATCGATGAGCCTGATTTATCAGCTGCTTGGGCATACAGAGAAAGGCCTGACCAGCCTGAATATGGCGGATGCAGGAAAGGTGATCGAGGACCTGCGGGCTACCAAGGGTGAGCTCATGGATGAATACCGCTCGTACATCGAGGAAGCAATGCAAGGCAAAGATGCCGATGGCCAAGCCGAGAAAATGCTCCAGATGGCCCCTGTGTTTGATAACGGAACCCTGCCACAGGGAACCATCAACGATAACGCAGGCGCGTAACGGAGATATCCATGGACTTCACTATCTACACGACAGGCAGCGCCGAGTTCCTTGAGATCATGCTCAATGCCTGCGCAATGATCACAGGCAGCGGTGACGCAGAAGACCTTGCCCGTATTGGCGCGCTGATAGGCCTATTTCTGCTGGCGTTCCAAGCTGTCTTCAATAACCAGGCCATTACCTTCGGAAAGGCGGGCCTTGTGCTCGTCCTTTACATGATGTTCTACGGCCCTACAGCCACCACTGTTATCGAGGATACGGTGTCATCACAGGTGCGGGTGGTCGACAACGTGCCTCTTGGCCCTGCCTTTGTCGGCTCAGTCATCTCAACGGTGGCCTACGGCATTACAAAAACCGCGGAGCAGGCATTTTCTACTCCAAGCATGACCGACTACGGGCTGTTCTCGAGTCTGAGCACATTGTCGAAAGTGCGCGACGCTCTTCGGAACCCGATGGCACTGGACGGCTTCCAAAACTACCGAAAAGCGGACGGGTGGGATCTGCCCCGATCGGTGAACGAGTACATGACATTCTGTTCACTGAACCCCGTGGCGCTGAGAACGGATAAGACCTTGACCGACCTGTACCGATCGCCTGGCTGGGCGGAGGTGCTGTCAAACCAGAACTCATCGATGTTCATCTACGTCTATGACGGTACCGCCGGCACCATGAAAAGCTGTGCAGAGGCGCGGTCGTTTCTCAACGCCCATTTGCAGAACGTCTATACAGACGTGCTAGAGGACATTCTCCAGAAAGGGTTCAGCGAAGAGGCCAAGACCAACCGCATGACCAGCGGTATCCAGGTTCAAGCCGCTACTGACCAAGCTATTCAGAGCCTCGCACTGAGTAGCAAGTCGGCTCAGGACTACGTTTTGACTTCGCTAATTGCGCCGATTTTCAACGATTCCCGTGTCGATGCCATGAACCATTGGCAAGAGCAAAGAGCCGCAATGGCTCTTCGCGAATCGCTCAACCAGCAAGAAATTCAATGGGCGGGGAAGGGCGACAGCTTCAAACACTACATGAGACCGATGATCGCCTTCTTCGAGGGCATGCTCTATGCGATGACGCCGTTCATGGCCTTTGCTTTGCTCCTGGGTGGGCCAGGCCTTTCTATCCTCGGCAAGTATCTCGTGTTGCCGCTGGCGGTGGGTTTGTGGATGCCGCTGTTGAGTATCGTGAATGCTTTTACCCTCTGGTATGCAGGCTCCCAGATGGAAGCCGTATTCAACGGCTACGACCCCACAGGTTCTGGTTTCGCAATGCTCCAACTCATGGACATAGACAAAGCCATCGGCAAGGCACTGGGTATTGGCGGTCTGCTTGCGGCGTCCGTGCCTCCATTGGCACTGTTCATCGTTTCCGGCTCTGCCATGGTTGCCAACAGCGTCATGAGCCAAATGACGGCAGGCGACAAATTCAAGTCCGAAGACGTGAATCCTCGGGCCCAGGATAGCGCACCTGTTCTCAGTCAAAATGCCTCGTTTACTTCCGACCAGGTAAGCTCCGGGGTGAGCAGAACGGGATCGCCGCAGCTTGCTGAGACGATAACCGGCGACCAAGCTGCGAGTGCAGTCCTTCAGAGCGCCCAAACCGCCTCGCAAACGGCCACGAGCCAGTACCAGAGCAACCTCTCAGCGGCAGGCCAGCAACTAGCCTCGACGAGTACGGGGCGCGAAGCGATGACGCAAATGGGCGAAAGCATCAAAGCTAGCGATGCTCTCAAGCAAAGCTCTTCCTATAACCAGGCAGTTGAGAATCTTCGAAGCAGTGGTTTCTCTGAGTCGTCGATAAACATGGCAACCGCAGCCTCAGCGCTTGGTGGGCAAGCCGGCCTGAAAGGCATCATGGCCAACCTCAAAACCAGTGATGGCAAGTCGCTTTCCGAAATGAGCGGCACAGAGCGTCGAACTGCCGAAAAATCTCTCTCGCAGTTAAGTTCTTCCGTGGAGAGCGCTAACACCCGTGACCTGACATTTGCCACCGGTGATGCCTTCCGTGACTCGTCGATGGCCCAAAGTAGTGTTAGCAACACTGATCAGATAAATCAAAGCCGCACTGAAGCTCTACAGGCACAGAATACGTACAGCCAAGCGGCTTCTCAGCAAGACACCATCAGGGCAAGTCAAGGCCTCAATCTTCGCGATGCAGCGATCAAGTCGCTATCGAGAGGCGGGGTATCTCGAGCAGAGTCTGGCTTAGAACTTCAGCGCATGGCTGGTGCAACTGATGAAGGGAAAAAGCTCTTCGCTGAAGCATTTAATAGCCAAAGCATCAAAGATATGTCGTCGAATACGGACGAGCAGAGGGCGATGGCGGCAATCCGGGCGATTAACCAGCAAGGCAGGCTCGGCGAATTGGTCATGAGCCAATTCAATCCATTCGACTTCAACGTAGCTCAGGGTAATGCGGGAGAGTTTGCAAACATAGCAGACAAAGCCGGCGCAGCAACGGCCGGGAACTCAGGTTTGCAAGGCGAGTTCAATTCAAGATGGCAGGGTAACAGTGACGCATATGCAGGTGCTCAGGACATGAACATTTCTGCTAAGGAAGCGGCTGAAGACCAAGGTGCTGAGCTTGTCGGAAACCGTCATGCGGAGAACAGCCTAGCCCCACAACTCGCGCATGCTCGCAACAGTGAGGATGTTAGAGGGGCGGCAGATTCAGAGGCCGCGCAGCAACTATCGACCTTCGGTAAGAACTACGATGATAAGGGCTTGATGATCAAGGCCGCATCGGCGGTTCAGAGCATCCAGTCGGGCGGCAAAACGCTTACGAACTTCCTGGCTGGCAACGAGAACACACAATTCAGCAATGACGTTTCTGAAGGGCAGCAACTGGGGCTGACAGATAGCCAAGCCGCACTTCGAGCAGCTAGCCGGGCAGGCATGCCAACGGACTCTGATATTTATCAGTGGTCCTCCTACCACACCTACTCGGAAGCCATGATCGCGTCTGGCGGGGATGAAGACTATGCGAAGGGCGTCCATGCTTCATTGACGTACCAGGCAGCAGGAAGTGATGGAACATCTGCTGACCGGCCGGTTGTGGAAACTGTCGCTGCGGGCAATCGTCACAATCCCCTGCCCAAAAACTTTAGACCTGCGGCAATTGAAAATGCTGAACAACCCAAACAGGCCAGCGGACCGAGGAGACCGTCAATCGAATGAGTAAAAAAGGGGCTTTATAGCCCCTTTTTAGTTGAAGCCGACAAAGACAAATCGGTAGATCGCCATGACAGCGAAAAAGAGGGCGATTCCACCAATGATAGTCAGCTCCAAAGAAATCGCTCGAAGCCCAAGAATGGCATCACGACGCAAGCGAGCAAGCCCGCTTTTCCGAGGCATCCCATTCCACTCCTCGCTTAAACAGAAGGGGCAGATGCTTTTGAGAGGCTTCTCACCCCCGACCTGCACACCATCGACATAAATCGATCGCTCCATAACCACACGTGGAACCATCATTTTTTTGCAGCATTGGCACTCAGCCTTGTCGTTTCGCATCTCGTTCACCCCTCGAAAGTTCTTACCCTAAGAATCTCACAGCGCGCTGTAAACCCAAGCGAATCTACGTAATGGCAGGAACTGGCTAGGGCAGGCCTCTCCCTGGATGGGTAGACACCTCACCTTCGCGACTGCGGGCGAGCCTGGCGCACAACGAAACCTTTCTCTCTATCGACTGCCCAATTCATCCCTTGAAGAGTTCGGCCAGCCAACCCTTCACCGCGATGGCAATTCGCTCCCGCAACAGGAACATCAAAACAGACAGGCCAAGGCTCACGCCCAACGCCTCGGCACCCAAGCGGGCGAACACGACGATGTTGATCAGAAGCAACACCATGATGCCAAAAAACTCAGCATTCGCTTTTGCTCCAGTGAGAACCTGCTGCTCAGTCAGCATCCACTTGGGCGACAGGCAAAACGGACAAACCGAAGACTCCGGGTCCCGGCCACCAACGGGGACGCCGCTGATGTAGAAGGGGGCGCTAGTGACCACCTTCGGGACCATCATTTTCTTGCAGCACTGGCACTCAACTTTGTCGTTTCGCATCTCGTTCACCAATGAACTCTTCCGCCACTAAACCGCATGTGCGGTTGTCGTCGGAATTTCGCGGGTCGTTGACTTGGGCTTGACCGCTTGCGCGGACAGCGGCTTGAGTCTCGCCGTCACGCCCGTCCCAGGCGTGTCTTGCAGTATCCAGGCGTCGAGCAGTACGACCCTGGCGCTGTTCTGATCCCTCGGCAGCACGCAGCCACAGGCACAGCGGTGCATGCGCTCACTGAGCAGTTTGGGCACGATGGCCCAGCAGGCTGAACAGCGCTGCGAGGGTTTTAATCGGCGCGTATCGGACAGATGCAAAACGGAACCAGCTTCGTGCGCTTTGTAGGTGAGCATCTGATGCGCCATGCTGAAGCCGGCCGAGAGAATTTCCCGGTTCAGTCCAGCCTTTTGCCGCACGCGACGGCCCGGTTTCTCAACCGTGCCCTTAGCGCTGCGGCTCATGTTCTGGGGTTGCAGTTCTTCCGTGGCGATCAGGGCGCAGCGCTGCACCAGGGAAGTCGTTTGTTTATGCAGGAAGTCGCGCCGTCCATCTGCAATGCGCTGGTGCAGACGGATGATTTCCTGGCTTAGCAGCCGATAGCGGTGCGAACCCCGCTTCCTTCTGGCGCGTTGTCGTTGCAGGTTGGCCAACTGGGGCAGCGCCTCGCGCAGCCAGCGGGGGTTTTCGATCTGGCTGCCATCATCAAAGTTGGCCCAGTGACTGACGCCCAGGTCGATACCAATTGCATCGTCGCCTGTTCGCTCACGCCGACAGGCGGACTCGGGCACCCGTAGGGTGATCGAGGCATACCACTGATCTTGGCCGGTGGCGTGATTGCGGCGGCGGCTGAGGGTCAGGTCATTCGGCGTGAAATCGGCGAAACGGTGGCGGCCCCGCAGACGAATCATCATCGCGCCCTTGCCGCTGCCCAGCCGCAACGTGCCGCCGCGCTGGCCGAGCTGCTGGAGCTTCCAGCCGGCTGGATCGGGGTAGGAGAAGCCCGAGTAGCGGGCGCTGGATTTGAAGCGGGGAAATCCCGGTGACTGGCCAGCTTTGACCCGGCGAAAGAACGCCTGAAAGGCTCGATCCAGTCGGCGCAGGGTCTCTTGCAGGGCATGACTACCCAGCTCGACCAGCTCCGGCCGAAACTGTTTTATGACGGGTAACGTGTTCTGTTGGTCGTAGTAGCTGATACTGATACCAGCTTTGCGGTACGCCTCGATGCGCTCCTGAAGCGCAGCGTTGTACAGTTCGGCGTGCAGGCGCACCCAGCCGTCCAGCCGTTCTTGCTGGCTGACATTGGGGTAAAGCCTAAAGGTCACTTTTCGCCTTTGCATGCTTCCGACCCTACAGCATCTCACCCATAACCCAAGTCGTCCGCTTGGCATGCCGCCTGGCTACGGCCTGGCAGAGGATGTTCAGTGGTTGCACCAGATGCATCGGCCGGGCTTGAGCGCGTAACGAGCATTGATCTCCTTGCACTTGCTGCACGGGGTGAGAGTGATGTCTCCGGTCTTCATTGCGTTGCTGAGCTGGTAGCCATTGGAAGGGGGAGATCATATCGCTGGCCTCGACGCCAACCGCTTTACACAGCTCCACATACTCACGATGAGCCGCAACCACCGCGCGAGCATTCGTCCGCCGAAGAGGATTGTCGGCGAGCAGCCTGTACACAGTGAGGTAGAGCAGGCTGTGAAGAGGGCTTTCAGCCAGTGTCTTATTCGGTGCCTGTATTCGCCCGCTTTGGGACTGGACAAGGGGGGTATCCCGTAGCAAAGAGCGCTTCATCCGTACTACCTCGTCTGCATTCAATCCTGTCCATTGCGCGACCAGCTTTGGCTGTAGCTTCTGCTGAAGCAACTCGGTCGCAACCACATCGAGGGGCATCGTAGACGGATAGTCTTTAACCCGGCCTATGCCACTCACGCCAGGCTTCAGGAAGTACCGAAGGTCGCCAAGCAATACGGTGGTCACGTCTCTCAGTTGATCATCTGGCGATGATAGGTTCATCCTCAGCTTCCTGAGGTTGCACCTGGTGCCAATCGAGAACCCGCCGCGGCTCACCAGCATCATGCGAGAGTCGAAAGATCCTGCCTCGAACACCCGATACCCAACATCGTCGAGGCCTACAGCCAGAATAGGGCTTGTTTCGTTGACGCGGGAGAAATGACAAAACTCCATGAACATGACCATCTTGTTGCCAATCTCCTGAATTCCTCATCGTCCAGGTAGCCCCTGCCGACTTTCAGGGTGTTGTAGTGAACACGGTAGAGAGAAACGGAAGGGCATCTACAGCGTTCAACTGACGCTGGTTCGCGCTCAAAGACGAAAGCCAAACCATATCGCTTTGAGTCAAGCGCTGCTCGGCGAGAATGACATTGAAATCCCGCAAGCCAGATGTCAGCCAGCGCAGACCCATTTGTATCATCGATGCGTTGATCTTAACTCGCATGTCCCTGCCCTTACTTTAAACGCTGTAGTGAACGCCAAATGCTGAGCACATTACTCGCATACTCGCGTGCGTCAAGTTCACGCTTTGGGTTTCGTGTATGGTACCCACCAATAGCAAGTTGCATATCGACAGGATATTGAGCAATCGACTCGCAAAGTATCTCAGCACCAACGCGGATGTTCACCTCGGGGTCAAGAAGAAACTCCGGGCGCGCTACTCTATTTCCGTTCCAACGATAGTTTATTTGCATAATCCCTATGTCGGTGAGGATGTCTTCGGCAATATATTTGCCGAGTACAGCCTTGGCATCCATGTAGGTATTAGGGTACAGAGCGCCACTAGGTTCATTGCGAAGCGCAAACGGGTGAGGTGCAATCATGCCTTTTCCGGCAGATGTTTTAGATTCCTTTAGAGCTAGTGAATATAGAAGCAGAGGGTCCGGCTTGCATACGGAGGCCATTGACGCTCGCTCCCACATCGTTCCTTTTAATGAAAAACCATTAGCTTTAGCGCTCACTGAAGTACCTATGGCAATGCATGCAGATACTGCAATAAAAGAGCTGATACGGATATTAAACATTTGCCCCCTTATCCAGCTGGCAACTGGACGAGAGACTGGCTCATTACTGATTTGTTCTTTTTTGTCATCAGCAACAATATTGTCTTGCTGAATATCTGCTTGCTTACTTTTAGCATCTTCGGTCGCACTAATCATGCTTAGATATAGCGCTGCCATTGCAACAAGTCTTTTGCCACGATAATCGGGGTCAATAGTTTCAAGATGCGCGTGCAATTCTTGTGTCGCTGGCGTGACTCGGCATTGTAGTCTCATCGTTTTATCCACATTCCCTCCTCAGCGCGTCCTTGCGCACCCGTTTACATTAAGAGCGTGCGATATGCCAGAAACCTTCGGCATTGCTTTTACGCTGTTCACGGGCTTGACTACCAATGCATCGGGAAATTCTTTTCTGGCAAATGGCTCATACAATGAGGCTCCCCACCGCCGAGGATCACACAGTCGATAGCACGGCCCTTCAGGAATCGAAGTCCTTGTTTAATCTCAGTGAAAACTGATGGGATAACACGTTCGGCAGCACGCTCTAGATATTCTGCAAGTTCAACCTTGCGGCCATAAATCAGGATGTATGACTTACCCGACTGGAGCGCATGTTCAATTTTTTCTACGCCAGGAATACCGCCATGATCCTTCGCAATTTCTTCATTGCACGCTTCAAGTACAACAGACATAGCCTTGAGGCTGCTGCTGCTGGAATTGACTACCAGTTCGCGATGGTCAAATACGACCCAATCAACACTGAAAAAATCCCGGATCGATAATGATCGAAACTGACTCCTCAATAACTTCCGATGCATCTGAGTTGCAGTAGATCTCTGTCAGAGTCCCGATCGGCTGAGCAACAACCTCTACTCGCTTAACGGTAACCTCTCGCTTTGGCGTAATGCGATGTGTCCCAGTCATACGCTTTACTAGGGCTTCCACATAGGCCTTATCGCGAGCCTGCGAGACAGGAAGACCAGTTACTAAGCAGTCAATTACGTCTTTATCACCCGCTGCATGCAGCAGAGCACCCTTAAACAGGGCCTCATAGGCGTGCGAAGACGTGTAGTCCTCGTGCAGTTCTCGTCCATCCTGAACACGGCCGGGCGCGGCAAATGCCACCCAGGGCGCTCCATCAACCTCCACGATTACTTCACCAGCGCGTAACCCAGAATCCCCAGGCAGAACGCTCAAGGGAGCGGCCTGCGAGGGCGAATAATCGACTCCGGATGCCCATCCCCACTGCCAAAAACGCCAATCACGTTGCTGTAACCAATATCCAGACCTAAGGCGTTACCCATTCGAATGCCGCTCCCAGCAAAAAATGACAAAGAAGTGCGTCAGATGACGACGCGAATGACCCCGCAGCACATGAAACCCCACATCCAAAGAATCCCAAGCGCTATATCTGCATCACCCGGTCACAAGATGACGACGCACCGTAATAATCAGCCTTCCTGAAAGCTTTGGGCTTCGTTTTCAGGACGTTTTAGCGTCTGAAAACGATCCACGCCTTCTCTGTCGACCCGCAAAATGCTCCCATCCACAAAGGAGCAACATATGAACTCACCCTCTGAAGCCCCCAAACACCCAGCAGTAGCGGAGCTTGATCGCGTCTATTCCAGCCTTGTCGGCCGAGCGGAGGAGCTGCGCGACTCTTTCTTCCAGACAGCCCTTTCACTGCACGCAGGTAAGCCAGGGCACATACCGATCGTGATCCGTATCCGGCAATCCAGCCCGAATGCCGTCACCATCGAATGGGCGAAAGTCATTTTGCCGAGGCTCAAGGAAGGCGAAGCCAAGAAACCGCGGGTCATCCGGACAATCAACAAGGGTCAGGGAAGCAAGTACCCGGTCTCGTCGTTCTCATTCGTCAAGGAGCCCTTGAAGAACATCGTTCGGGCCTACGAAATCCAGCTCGCCGAGATCCGGGAAACGTGCTCGGTCATTCAGCGAGTCCGCCGTCAGCTTGTCCCTGCGGTGAAGAAAGCTGGCGTGGTTGACGGCTCGATTTCTGCGTTCATCACTCATGATTACCCGCAACGTCCGATTAAGCGAGTCGCCTGGGAACTGTGCCGAAAAATGGTGGAGCCCAACAAAATCAAGGGCTCCGACCTACAACACCTCTTCACGACACCCCTTCACGACACCCTTCGACGATGATGACACCTCTTCACAGTACCGTTTGCTGCAAACTGACCCGGCTGAATAGCCGCGACGCCTTAGCGGGCGGGCGTTTCAGGCCCGCAACACCCTCACGACACCCTTCACGACACCCCTTCGGCGATGACGACACCCCTTCACGGCAACCATCTGACGTGGATATCGCTACACGCCCGTTGCGCGGGCCTTTCAGAGCGGCGCGCATGAAACTAGCCCCAATGCGATTTTCTCTATGTGAGGTGAACCGTCAGACTCCCATAAGCAAGCGAGGTGGTGTGAGGGTGGTTTTCCTGAACCTGTGTCGCGAAGCGGGTGAAGGGGTGTAACGGAAGTGAGCAAGCACCTGCGGGCAGGGAGAGGGCGGGCAGCGGATTCGGAGCGCACTAAATCCTTGGGATTGATTGCGATGGTGGGAGCATTGGCACAGCGCAAATTTGCGGGCTGGAGTAAGCAGCCAGGATTGAGAGGAGTAAATCTCATGCTCGGGAGCGAACAACTGGAACTACTGCTTGGATCAATCGGCGCATTGAGTGCCGGGTTAGCAACCGCCTGGCTGACCTACTACGGATCGAGGTATGTACTCAGCGATGCGAAAACCGACTGCGCGAAACTGCGGGCGGCGATGAAAGCCTTGGCTGGCAAATCTGCGAGCGTAAGGGGAGGGCCTAGCGAATGATCTTCGCGAACCTGCCATACCTCGGAGCATGGACATCAGCAATCCACGGGATGATTTTCACTGGCATGTGCATTACCGGCATCGCTTGCTGCGTAAGCTTGTCGATCAAGTCAGCATTGGTTGTCACCAGCGTGATATCGAACATAAAGAGCCGGCGAAACACGGCAATGAACAGGCGGTGACATTTGGAGTTTAGAAAAGAGATGGCGGCAGGTTATTCCCGCCGGTGCTACCAAACGGCGATTTCATAGGCGTTGCCCATGGGAGCCAACTCCGGCAGGTTCTTTTCAGTGCGGGATGACGGCCTGTACGGGAGGGTGTATTTCTCCTATGGCACGAAATATCCGGCGTATCCATCACTGACGCCAAAGGATTCCAGATTCGGAGCGGAAAATATGCCAGCGGCGGAATTGGATTTTACGCAGGGCATCTGCTCTGCTCGATTTGACTGGGGAAATCGTTACCCGGATAGATGGATACACTGTCGACTATTGCCTGATGAATCGCATCAGCTACGAGTCAAAACGGCAGGTGTAGGCCAGCTATTAGCAGTGAGTCTTCCTGTCTGCCCTGGGGTAAAGCCCTCGGAGGGACATTTGAAGAGTGGTTTATATGTGCAGAGGTTATTAGCAGTGAGGCGAGAATCCAGCAAGACGACTGGGCCTTAACCGTATTAGCAGTGAAGCGGCTCACTTCCATAAAATAGACATTGGTGGGTGTGGTAGATGCCCCTTGTGTCGCGAAGCGGATGAATGCGGGTCGTTACGGTGACCTACAAATTTACGGAGAAAATGTTTTATGTACGGAGTTAATGAGTTGATCGGGGCTGGCGGTAGTTTTCTCTCGATGGATACAACCTACCTGGGGACGAGGAGTGGTCTGAGGAAATATTAGAGGTTCTGCATGCGGACATTCCTGGCAGTCATGATCTCCTAATTGCAATCGTGCTGACTCAAGAGTGTGCAAAGTTGCGTGAGCGAAGTTCTATGGCGATGGCTGTAGTGCTTAGTGAATACGAGTCAACGCTCGGGCAGGCTGATGCGTTGCGAGCAAGAACGTTTTTACCGCAGCTATCACAGAGCTGAAGATGGTTCTTGATGAACTTAAAGATCATCCGCAATCAGAGCAGGAAAAGTATTGTCGCGTTTGGGTGATTATTTCGGGAGGGCGTCAAAAGCTGGACACCTCGTTTGAAGGGATGGAGCAAGTATATTTGCTGAGCAACCCGAATACAGGGCGATATTGGATGTCGCTGAAGCGTCATGCTTAATAACGTGTCGCGAAGCGGAGGATTGGCTGGTGAGTGAGTGCGCAATTGCAGACATGGATAAGCGCGCTCGCGCACTAGGCAGAATCAAGAAATGTTTTGCGCTCGCAAAATCCAGCAACCCGCATGAGGCCGAAGCAGCAATGCGGCAAGCCCGCAAACTTATGGACAAGTTCAAGCTGGAAGTAGGCGATGTGCGTGCTACCCAGGCGGAAGAATTCTCCCTGCGGATCGGTAAAGCCAAAAGCGTTCCGCCACAATGGATTCGCATGTTGTCGATGACTGTCTCTAAGGCGTTTGGCTGTGTGAGTTTCTACAGCTATGGGCCTGACGGGCAGTCGCTGATTTTTATTGGAGAAATCGGTAGCGCTGAAATGTCGGCCTATGCGTATGAGGTGCTTATCCGGCAACTGAAAGACTCCAAGAGAAAATACCTCTCAGGGTCAGCATTCAGGGCACAGTGCAAAGGCGCAGAGCGGGAGTGCTGTATGCAGAAGCGTGGATCATCGGCGTACATAAACGAGTAGAGGAATTTGCCGGCGTTACGGAAGAAGGGAGCGGGCAATCCACGCTTATACCCAAAGACATTATCCTGGTGTTCCGATCACAAAGATGAAACGCCGAAAACTGGATATGGATGCGTACCGAGCGTACATTCAGGGCAAAATGGATGGTGAAAGCGTCTCTGCACAAACCTATGGGCCGTGACGAACACATGCTGTTGGAATGAGGTCGCGCCCAGGAATAAGTCCCGCTTGAGCGGGATTTTTTTCGTCCGAGGTTTGTCCCCTGAAAGTGGGGTAAGCCTGTGGATAAAGTCCTGGCGTGGCGGTCTGGGAACGCTCCCCGGCGATGCTCAAATTTCAACCAGCAGGGCGAAATTCGACATCACACTTGACGTTCGCAATCGAGACAGAGATATTCCCCTCGGCACACGGGTAGGTGCCTGCCGTCCACATTGGCAAAGCGAAAGCACTACCGACAAACCAACGGAACCCTTATGGGTGCTCCGAAGTGGACACAGAGCATCAGCCTTTGGAGGCTGCCGTATGCAAAACCCAATCACACTCCGCGATATCGAAAACCTCAAAAGCTCGCCAAACAGGCAAAGGCCCTTCACCCAGGACTGAGCCATGCGCAGCGCCTCAACCTGATGGCGCAGCATCATCTTCAAGCACGCAGCTATCACGAAGTTCGTAAGTGGGTCGCTCGCTCGTTAGAGCAGCACTACGAGCGGAAGGACGGTGGCGTGGTCTACTGCAAGCTCTGCCGCTTTTCTTTCGTCCCCGATGTAGCCGAGGACTCGACTACTCACGAGAAGCGTCACCTCAATTTTGAGGACGCTCTTTTCTCCCTCGGAGCGTTACCAGCTGCACATGCCACCCGAGAGCAAAGGAAACGCGAGGCGCATAACCTGATCCATTCCGCACCGTCCGCCGGCGAGGAACTGGCTGGAGTCGAGCAGCTGGTCAACGCCTGGTATGACCGTTCGCTGGAATCCGCGATCGGCAATGGCGACTGGAAGAAACACCCGAGCCTTGCCGAGTATGCCGCGATGATCGTTCCAACCGTTGAGGCCTGGTTGCGGCAGAGCAGGGTGTTGTACCTGTCCAAATACGGCTGCAATCGAGGCGTGATCCCAGAGGGTCAGACAACGTGGGTTCAGCCTGAAGGCTGATAGGGTTGGGTCTTTGGGGAAGCTGCGACAATCGGCACGTTGATTGATCCCATCTTCCCAGGACTTCACATGAGCCGAGATACCTACGAAGCCAACATCGCCTTCATCGACCAGACGGTAAAGCGCCTGGAACGCAATGAAGTGAGCATCGACGAGTTGGAGACCCTTGCTCGCGAATTTGCGGATGCCCGTAAGTTCTGCGCCGACCGGCTTACCCGCATCGAGGGCGTTGTTCAAGCGACCTTGGGCGCTGAAGAGGGACAGGCCGGTGAGCGCACCTGATCCGATTGAGCAGCACCTCACTCTCAGCGCATACCTTACCCAGATCCAGAAGGCCATCCGTGCTGCGGTGCCAGACAGCTGCTGGGTTGTTGCAGAACTCAGTGACTTCAAGCGCCGCCCGAACGGCCACTGCTACATGGACATCTTGGAGTCGCGTGATGGAGCCGAGGTCGCGAAGGCACGGTGCACCATGTTTGCGAACGTCGCCGGCAAGGTACTTGGTGAGTGGCAGCAGGCAACCGGAGGCCTGCCCCAAGCAGGAATGAACGTCCTGCTGAAAGTGAGGGCAGATTTTTCCCCTCAGTTTGGCTTCTCCTGATGGTCACCGGCATCGACCCGAGCTACACGCTGGGTGACATGCAGGCCAAGATGCAGAAGATCATTGCCTCCCTGAAGGAGCGGCAGTGGTTCGACCTACAGCGGGGACTTCCCTCTCCAGGGGTTCTGGCGCGTTGCGGTTGTGGCTCCGCACGAGGCTGCTGGGCTGGCCGATTTTCGGCGTGATGCAGAGCAGTTGGCTGCGGCCGAGGTGTGCGGCTTCGAGTATTTCTCAGCGACGTTCCAGGGCGTGATGCATCAGACAGCATCCGCTCTGCGTTGCGGACGGTTCATGAGCAACATCAACAGCAGCCATTCGACGCCGTATGCATCATCCGCGGGGTGGGGCGAAAAGCGATCTGGCCTGGCTCAACGACGCGAACCTTGCGGCTTGGTGTGCCGGTTGCCTGTGCCGGTATTCACCGGCATTGGGCACAGATCGACGAATGCGTGCTTGACCTCGTGGCACACCGCCGGTTCGACACACCATCGAAGGTCATCGGGTTCATCAAAACAGCGCTCATGTCTGAGGCCTCAACTGCTCGGGCTCAGGTCGAGCGGGCCAACGGCATGATCTTGCGCCTGGTGTCTGGGCAAGCCCGCATCTGGATCGCGCTTGGAGCACCTTCAGCCGGCGGGTGACGGAAACGCTCCATGGGGAGCATCGGCAACTGTTGCAACAGCAAAGCAGCCTCGACAAAGGCCGGGACCGCCTCCTCAGCCAACAGCGCATGGCCCTCCAGCTCGCGCAGGATCGATTTTCAAGGCTCGGGGCTGGTCTGTGTAGCTGAGCGCCAAAGGGGCTGTTTGCCGCCTCGAGGGTGGCCTCTCTGAGTAGGGCGCTGATCGCCAAGGAAATTTCGCGCCTGGAGCTTGCATGCACGGTCTACGACAAGACAAATCCGCTTGCACTGCTCGGGAGAGGCTTTGCCTTAGTCCGTGGCCCTGGTGGGAGATAATCAGCAGTGCCCAGCAGGCTCGCGATGCAGGCAAGCTGGATCTGGCCTTCGCCGATGGCCATGTCATTGCGGAAGTGGCAAAAGCGCAATGAAGCAGCAGAAATATTCCATCTAAATTGCCGAAGAAGGCTGCGAGTGGCGAACCGCAGAGCACTAACCCGAAAGGTTGAGGAAAACAGACTTGAAAACCCCACGGCGGTCCAAACGAACAAGCTGGTGCGAAGCAAGCTCAGTCCAAAACTCCCAGTCAGGCCCAAGTCGATGCTATGGCTGAGAGCATTCTCAGTTACGGAATCATGGAGCCCCTTTTGGTTACCCGTCTTGGTGACCGCTATGAGATCACCCTGGCGGTGGCCAGGTTCGCTGGCTGGCAGCTAAGAAACTGGCTATGGATATAGTCCCTATCCGTGTCGTGGAGCTCGATGATCATTCCAAGGCCGCAGTAGCCCTTATTTGCAACACTGTCCGAGAGAATATTGCACCAGAAGAGGTCATCAACAGCCTCGAAAGGCTGGTTTCCGAGTTCGGGGTAAATGCGGCCGATATTGTGACTGAGCGACTACCTGAGCTTCAGGAGATATCTGCTGAGCACCCGGAGTTTCAAGACCGGATCAAATCCTTACTTGATAGCTGTGAAATCGAAAACTGATCAAGGAAAGCGGATATGGCCAGCCGACGCCAGCCCTTCACCCCATGCAAGCTGTACATCGATGGCGCTGACGACCTAAGCGCTGGCGACTACATCCTCACTTCCGGTGGGTCGGCCTACCTGGTGCAGGCTACTCGGCCCAGCCCGAGCAAACCTGAGCGTCTGTATCTGAACTGCCTGCGCTGGCCGTCCGATCAGATCCCCGAGGACGCCAGGTGCTACCAGCTCAACTGGTACCGGCGTTGAGATAGTGTGACCTCCGGCTGGCCTGGCATACACTGGATAGCTGGGCTCGCCTCCGGCGATAGTGCTGGTGGCGGTCGACGATGTTCATTTCACCGAGATAAAAGCGTGAGCGACCCGGTTCTTTACATCCCACTGCTGGCTTCACAGGCCGACATCCTGGTTGATCCGAGTAGTTCTGCTCGTGTCCTACTGGGGCAGTGGGACGTGCCCCAAGTGGCTTCGGTGGCTGTCATCCAGAATTTGCCGGCCCTGGACGGTAAGCCGAAAAGCGAAACGCTCGTTGAGAAGGCCCTGGCCGAGTTGATTTCGGTCGGAATAGAACTGAGCCACACGCATCCACCAGGTACGTTTTCTAACCTGATTGCCGGCCGATTTAAGCGTGAGCTGTTTGAGAGGGCTGGCGCTCATGCCTCGGCTGCGGCTTCGCTTTCTCGATGAAGAGGCGCTGGATGCCAAGCAGTTCCTGAACGGTGGGCACTGGGATTTCAATTTCGCTGCGCACACCCAGAAGCTCAACCCGCTCAAGCATTCGTTCGAGACCCCATCGGGAAAAATAATTTCTCTGTCAAACCAGCAGAGCCGGACGTTTCGCGTTATCCACGCCGAACCCGATGAGAGCATCCATATCCAGGGCCTGGCTGGTACCGGCAAAACCCACATGATCGAACGCTTGGTGGACTCGCTTTCATCATGTCAACCGCTCGTGCTGGCATTCACCGCGGTGCAGCTCCAGGCCCTGATGCAGCGAATCGGAGCCGCGAACGTGAGAGGAATGACGTTCGGAGATCTCGCCAACTATGTGCTTGAGCGAAGTGTCGGTTATTACAGGCCGGGCAAGCGGGCATCTGCTCGGCACCAGGTTACCCCGGAAGACATCGCTTCCCGGTTAGGCTTCGGGTCGATAAGTAGGCTCAGCCCAGCCCAAGTAGCCACGGCCTGCGCGAGAATGGTTGCCTCTTTTGCAACAGCACTGACCTTGCCTTATCAGAGCAGCACATCCCGAAAGGGCTTACCCTCGATGCCGTAGATCGCTTGGTGTTGGTAGGGTATGCGCAAAGGCTGTGGGATCAGACCATAGAACCAACCGATCAGCGCCTTCAGCTCCCGCTTCGCGGCTATCACCGAATCAAGCACATGACCCTTCTTCATGAGGCGGTCATAGGTCTGGAGTTCACCCACATCATTGTCGATGAAGCTCACGACCTGAGCTGGCCACTCTCGGTATTTCTCGACCGCTGTACCCAGCCCGTGATTACCCTGGGTGACGCATGCCAGCGCCTGGATGGGAGCTACTACCAACGGGCTAGCACACTCCGCAAGCACGAGATCACCCACTCCATTCGCGCCGGCCGGCAGATCGAGGAGTCATAAACCCCTCATCGACAAACACCCGATACTGAAATTGGCTTCGCTCGAGGGCAACAACGGCATCGAGACAAAGGTTGTCTACTACGACAAGCCAGAGGTTCCCACCGGGGCCGTGACGATACTGGTTGATTCCGAGTGGGGATTATTCGAGTGGTTTCAGCGCCTGGGGATGGCGCGACCTTCAGCTTGCTACCTGGAGCAATCAACACTTTCCGCCGGTTCATTCTCGATTGCATTGGCCTGTTCCATGATCAGGTACGGCCAACCCACAGCGCGCTCTTCAGGTACACCAACTGGGATGATCTCCGGGCGGACATGGGCAAAATAGTAGCTTTCAGCGCATCGACCGGATGCTCAGTAAGGGCTATAGCTCATCAGAGTTCGAGGCATCGTTACTCAACCTCGATGCGTCAGGGACAGCCCCGCTACAGCTCGGCCGGGTCATGGACGCACGCAATTCAGAGATCGACGCTGTGATGCTCGCGCCAGACTTGCTCAGTCAAGTAGGGCCTGGTGACCGCATTGCGGCGAGCAGGGCTTTGCAGCCCTACACGGGTGGATCGAGAGCTCGTCACAAGCTCATCGTTCCTGGTTATCTCCGGACTGGGCGTCTGATATGTCCACGGCAGCGAAAGCTCAGATAACCCCATCTTCATGATGGTGGGCTCCATGAAAACAGTGCTGTCTCGAACAGCAATTGAATGGCGTGGCTGCAACGTCCTCCTTCGCTAGAGAGAAAGATCACCCTGGTCATCGGCATAGCACAGCGCGGCATGGAGCGCAGGCAGCGTGTCGGCGAAGCGTGTCACGCTGGTACCGTCGAATTAGCACTGGCGGCAGCGCACATTCCGATCCGTCGAGCGCTGTTGACCCGGCCAACGTGGTAGTAGCAGTTGCGGCGACGAGAAAGGACACCCCAGGCAGCCATGGTTTGCAGCTCTGGGTGCTCCTCCGAGAAATATCCCTACGGATGGGCTCAAGAACTCACGCACATCGTCTGGCTCCATTCCATCCTGCACAGCAATGAGCAACCTTTGAGGGAATCCCTTTAGCCGATCCAGCCAGCGCAGGCTGAAATCCAGCGACTCCATTCCACCTGCCACGATGTCAGGTAGGACAACCCAGTCAGCGTCTTCGCCAAGAAGATCCACGGCACGGCCGAAAGCACGCTCATCGAACGGCGTGCCCTGCTGGAAAGCGCTCCACGCTCCGTTGTCCAAGGCGTAATGCTCGAACCCTCAGTGCGCAGAACCCCGGCCGCAGAAACGAGTAAACGCCAACCCCGCGCATTGCTGCGAGGTTGCGGCGTGCCCGTTCGGCTTGCATACGAGACCATCGGCGGAGGGATGTAGCCAAGCCGCTCAATATCCAGCTCCATGTCGGCTGACCCGTCCATGCAGTAGTAATCGGCATAGGCTGCTAGCGCTTGGGCATTGCCTTGACGATGGCCATCGCGGTAAGCCTGAAGCCAAGCGGGGAGGCGGTTGATTTCCATGCTGGTGGTTCCTGGTAGGAGGTGGCCACCGTCTCATTTCCTACCGAAATCCCAACGGCCGCCGGCGCAATGCCTGATAGGGCCAGATACAAGCACTCCAGATAGAAATTATCCCCTGAGTAGGAGAACGTTTTCTGACCGCTTTACGACCTGATTACCTTGCTGGCGCTGACGGCGTGGAATAATCGGCCGACATCAGCGATCCAACGGTTTCCTTATGAAAGATATTGACCTGATCAAACTACTGCCGGAACTCCAACCAGCGGTACTGCACCTCGACGACCATCCTGGTGGGGAGCCTATGAGCAGAGCAGTGATGGTTACTTACCGCCTCTCAACACCACCGCAAAGGGCGCGGATTTTCGACGAATCAGATCGCCCACAAGGTGATCTTCTATCGCCTACAAATTTCCCGGCCGAAGGGTGCCACGAGATCTGGGTTGGCAACAATTTGGCTGGGCTGTTCCCTTGAGTTGACAGCACTCCAGAGCAAAGGCGAGACCAGCTTTCATCTGATGCTCAAGGCCATTTATCTTGCGCCGGTTCACCGTAAGACTGGTCTGTGTCGCCGACTCTGTGAGGTGGCGTTTGAGCATGTCATGCAGCAGGTACTGCTGCTGATCATGACAACGCCGGATCGTACGACACGCCTGTTCGAGCTAGAAGCAGACGCACACCTGTACAGCTTTGGAGGTCAGGCAGCGATCAAGATCATCGCCGAGTTATTGGAAAGTAAGGTGCAACTGATTACTGCAAGCCGCGGTTATGCAGTTGAAGCGCACACGACGACGTGCAATTTTAGCGAGGACGCATAATGAATGATCTGTCGAAAGCCCTACTGGGGATGGCGATACTGCCCTCCGTTACTGGGCTCGCTTGCTGCGTTACCTGACGTAGAAGCACCCAGCCAAGGAACCTGGGTAGTAGCCGGCATCGTCGCTGCTGCTGGCGCTCTCGGGGCTTGGTTTCTTGAGTGGACGGAGTGAAAGTGGCGAATCGCGTCGTCATCGACCTGAAGCCGAATCAAGTGATCGTCGACGGAGTGCCGATCGACTGCCCGTTTTCCTCCATGATTTCTTCAGGAGCCGCGATGCGCTTGTCGAGGCTGTTGGTATCGCCGTCAACGAGGCCATGCTCAAACAGGAGAAATTCCTTGTCGCACGAAAATCGGCACTCATCAGGATCTGGCCAGGGAGCTTTCAGGTGACCGACTTCGAGCTGGAGGCGCTTTCCGAGGCCATGACAGCCGAGTTCATTTCGCCGGTGTTTGAGCTGATGGGGCAACCGATGGCTCCGCAGGAAAACCGCAACCTCCCAGTGCTCCGGCAGTGAATCGCTGAGCACACAAC
This sequence comes from Pseudomonas poae, assembly GCA_004000515.1. Classification (GTDB taxonomy): domain Bacteria; phylum Pseudomonadota; class Gammaproteobacteria; order Pseudomonadales; family Pseudomonadaceae; genus Aquipseudomonas; species Aquipseudomonas cremoris. Next base: position 2,567 of record CP034538.1, on the reverse strand, counting down.
GCCTTCGGACAGAGGAATCGAACAGTGGCCATCAACGAAGAAATTCAAGCGGTACTCAGCAACCCTGAAACCAGCTACTGGCTGAAGAGCAGTTTGGAGAATGCGCTCCACCGCGATGTGTGGATGCGGCCAATGATGCCGATCTGCTGCACGACCTGCTGACTCGGCGGTGCGATGAAGCTTTGAATGCAGATCCAGCGTTGCCCCAACTGGAACAGACCATGATTCAGTCAGCCACTAACCGCTTTGAGGCAGTGATGTCCTACTTTGAAAAGATCAAGGACGGAACTGCTGATCAAGATGACGGGGAGCAGTTCAACAGTGATTACGCGGCCCTGAGCGCGGTTCTCGAGCTTGGCAGCCTCCGTGACGGCGGAATGAGTCTGGCCGGGCGCGCCATCCTAAGGAAGCTGGAGGAAGATTCCAGCGCTGCGTATCGCGCATGTGTTAGCGCTGTCCAAATAACTTTCGAGCGTATTCAATCCTGATGGCGCACTGCTGGCGCTGTAGAACGAAGCAGCCAGCCATTAGGCAAGCGCATCCGTTCGTGATACATGACCTGTTTCAAGAGGTGCAGGGCCACCAGATCACCGCCCACCTGGTCGCGCCAAGACTGGTGGACGGTCTTATAGAGCTTGTCGACCTCTGCCAGCACACGCCGATATCGAGCTACTTCGAGCGCCAGGCGGCGTATGTCAGGATCGTCATGTTGACCAAATGCGACGCAACTCGTCGAGCGTCACCGGCTCAAATGGCGGCAGTTCCGAAGATGGCATAGCACGCCTCACTGTATGTAAAACAGTATAGTCGCACAGGATTATGGTCGTTGCTTACACGGCCCGAATCAGAACAGATCGATCTGACCCAGTGAGCTACCACCCAGGCGGGCAATCAGCGCAGCGCGGTCATGCAGGATGGGCTGAAGATCGCTTCTGAAAATCTGGTTGGACATCCGCATCATCCGATCCCAGTCGCCATGGTCGCCCTTGTAGATCGCGATGGTTCCCAACCCCATCAGGTAATGCAGCCCCGCAGTCGGAGACTGGTCGAAGGTCACGCGGGACAGGGCGTTATCCAGCTCGAAGTTCACGAACAGCTCTGCACCTTCGCGATCGATCTCGAATCCGCTGCTGGTCACCACGTCCATGACCACCATGCCACTGCGTGTTGTGGTCAGGAACTCAGCATCGGCAGCAGCATGGGAAATACTGCGCAGGCCGTTGAACATTCCTGGTACTGATCATCACAGAACGGCACCTCGACCTCGGGGTAGCGCAGGTCTCTCGGTGTACTTTGGCAGCGCCGCGATGTCTGGGATCTCATAGCGAACACCTTGCTCGTAGACCTCCAGGAACACCCTCATTGCGGTAAACGGCTTCTGGTATCCATACCGGCCCCAAAGCGCCTCGACCGCCAGCAGTTGCTGGATATCCAGGAGCGTGAAGCGCGGTTTGATACCGGCTTGCTGGGCGGCGTCAAACTCGTCGAGCTGGATCGTGAGCATGATTCCCAACAGCTCTTTGGTGAATGCCGGCGAGTAGAATTCGGAGCGATTTTATCGTCCCCGTTTCCTTATCAATCGTGCGCGCCAGCCAGCATCGAGCGCTCGGATCGAAGTGGCGGGCCTTGATGTAGTTCCGCAAGTCGTTCAGGGCTTGAGCCAGTCGTACTCGCCGCCTTTGGCAATCATGCTCGGCCGACGAGTCTCGAGACGCGCGTACATGACCAGCAGCCTGTCCGATGGCCACACGCGGGCGTTCGGATTGTTTCCCTGCCAGGTAGACGTTCACCATGCAGTCCCCGCCATTCATGTCGCGGTAGATCTCAACCAGCTGATTAAAGCGGTCGTAGCACTCAATCCGACCGGCTATCACCTGGCCGATGTAGCTGAACACGTCCATGGTGGTCATTTCAGCGATTGGGCTGAGTACCCAGTCGTGCCCGCCAGCGCCGGCGGCGAGGTTCACAGCTTCAAAGGCGCTCTCGCCGCTCAGACATTTTCCGCTCGCGCTGCACAGACTCATCGAACCGGGTACCGATCAGCGAAACGATATCGTCATCAGCACACTTGCGGCCGAGGCGAGCCGCGACATCCCTGAGGATTGCCTTCTTCACTCGCTTCAGTGGATCTGCTTTGGTCATTTGTGGCATTTGGCGTTGGAGCCAACGCTGGCGATGATGCGCCACCGACCAAGCTAACCAGGTAGTCATTGCTCAGGCCCGTCGCACCCACACCTTCAACTCGATGCCGGCAGCCTTCGCGTGGCTTGCATTTGCTGCATCTGGCCTCTGGCGTAGCAGGATCACCGGGTTTTCCATGCGGGTGTCGCATGACGTTCCGTCGGCACCAGAAACCTTTCGGTGGCCAACTCGCGAATTCGCAGTGAACGCGATGTTCACGTAACGCTTGAGTCCTTGCCGCCACTCCACGCCACAACAGGCTGCTTGCCGGCCCGCACGCGCTTCACAGCGCCGACCGCCCCTGGCAATCTTCTCGGCCAGGGTCTTCAGCCCACGAACAACATTGGCATCTCCTGGACGCCAGCGGAAGAGAACATGATCGACAT